>NZ_JBEOZN010000083.1:0-45419 GCF_040298085.1 Streptosporangium sp. NPDC001681
GCCCTGCTCGGTGAGCATCACCGTGTGTGCCTTGTCGAAGGCGTGGAGGCCCCCTCCCCACTCGACGGCCGGTCAGCGCCTGCGGCGCCAGCCTCCGCCCCCGGTGGTGGTCCGAGGGCCGGCCGAGCCGATCCCGGCCTGATGCAGAGCGAGGAGCAGAAGTCCGAGAAGCAGGAAGGTCGTCCCGCTGATCCCGCCGATCCTGGTATTGATCAGGTCGAGCAGGAGTCCGAGGCCGAACACGACGGCGGCGGCGATGGCGAGCATGGTCACCTCGTCCCAGCGGAGATGTTGAGAAGCTGTTCCAAGGTCGTGCGGTAGTCGCGCAGGGCGGTCCGCAGATCCTCGGTGTCGTTCTTCTCGGTGTTCTTCCAGCGTCCCTGGAGCTCGGTGGTCCGGACCTCCAGAGCGTTCCTGAAAGAGGTCGTGATCTCGTCGAGCAGGGAGTCGGCCCGCTGTACCGCGTCGCGCGGGTCGTCCACGAACCCGGCCTGGACCTCCTGCCAGCGCCGCAGCACATCGTCGGAGTCATGGTCGAAGAGGGTCTCGGCCGTGGCGGGTGCCCGGTCGGCCCGCTCGGTGCCGGTGAGGCTCGCACCCTCGTCGAGCACGTCGCCCTGCCGGTCCGCGGCGCTTCCGGGGAAAGCGGGGAGCATCGGGGAGTCGGTAGCGGGCACGCGGTCACGTACGGCGTCATGCGCGGTGTCGTCCACGGTGTCGTCCAGGGCGTCGTGCGAGCCGGTGCCGGTCGGCGTACCGGGGGTCATGGCCGGGTCCTGGGGGAGCGCGTCGCCGTCGCGGTCGGCCGGCACGTTGCGCCGGTCGCCGGGCAGGGGGGCACGGGTATCGGCGTCAGGGGCGGATGGCTCCTGCTTGTGGACCAGTCGGTCGTTGTCCGGGTTGAATCGATTGTTCACGTCGGGTCACCGTCCTTGGGGATCGCGTCGGTAGGCTCGCTCGTTGCCGTCCGTGGTCTCGGGGGTGGCGGCATCCGGCTGCCTGGGATCATGGTGATGGGGGTCGCGGTCGGCGAGATCGGCCTGCCGGGCACTCCGCCCACCGTTGACCTCGCTGCCGGGAGCCGCGAGCAACTCCTCGAACAGGGCGCGGTAGTGCACCATGGCCTGCCGGAGCTCCTCGGTTGAGGCCTCCTTGTGCGCGGCCCTGCTACTGATCTCGTGGGCCTGCCGGTAGTGGTCGAGAGTGCGGCCGTGCGCGACGGACAGGTCGGAGAGCCGCTGCTCGAAGTCCTCGGTCGGATAGCCCCGTTCGGCCATCACGGAGGTCACCAGATGGTCGGCCTCCGTCACCGCGAAACCGGGAGCGTCCACGAAACGTTCCTGGACCTCCATCCACTTCCTCGTGTAGATCTCGCGCGTCTGCGCGTCCAGGGTGCGGATGTCGAGGGAGCTGAAGCGCTGCTCGCGGGCTCTGAGCTCCTGCTCGGCGTCGCGCCTGCTGTCACGCTCCTGCAGAGTACGTTCGTACTCGGGGCCGAAGCGGTCACGAAGTCGATGCCGGCGTTGCTGCTGCAGTACGAGATAGCCGACTGCGGCGATCACCACCACCGCGACGGCCACCCAGATCACGGTGGACATGTCTGCCTCCGGTTGTGTAGGCGCTTGTCCCCGTGCGCTGCCCTGGGGTCAGGCCTCGAAACCGGCCGCCGACATTTATTGCCTCCCCGCCACTTCATCTGGATTTGATGTTTTAGTAGGTCCTGTCGGGTATTAGATATTCTTTTACCGCGTTTTCGAATGCGGTTCCCGGCTTCGGCGGCCGCCTATGAATTCCCGTGCAGGAATCCCGGGCCCGATCTCCGATTTACCGGCCTGCGGGCCGGTATCCGGTCCCGGACCTTCACCCCTTGGCGCGGGGATCGGTGCGGTCCACAAGTCGGGCCTGCACTCCCGGAGGGCCAACCGGTGTCCGGTCCCCAGACCGGGACTGCACTCCCGGAGCATGAACCGGTGTCCGGTCCCCAGAGCGGGCCTTCATCCCCGGTCTGCGGAGTGCTCGGCTCCCAGGCCGGAGATGAAGGATCAGGCATGCATTAGCCCGTCAGGCCTGCTCCTCGGAGGGGGCGAGAGCTCTGCGGGCCTCGGCCAGCACCCTGGCGGCCAGCCAGTCATCCGTGGAGGCGGGAACCTCGGTGAACCCCCTGCCGGACTCGTACGAGATGTCCAGGCCGGCGGCGACCAGTCGCCCGGCCCAGCGCAGTGCCGTGTTCAGCTTCTCGGCGGGGATCGCCCGCCCCTGCGCCACGGACGACAGGTTCCGCAGGTTCGTCGCGGGCCCCGACTGGCTGTGCGCGCGGTCCAGCTTCCAGGGGATGGCCCGCGAGTGATCGAGCATCGGCTTCGAGAGCCCGGCGGCCCGTTTCGCCTGCAAGATCCCGGACTCGCTCACCCCGAACCGCGCCGCCAGTTCCGCGTTCGACAGCCCCCGCCCGGCCAGCCGCCGCAGCTCCTCCTGGTCGATCAACGCCTTGCGCCCCACGCACCCTCACCTTTCGCGCGATCGCCTGTCCTGACGGACGTCGCCGTGTGCGAAGCCCACCCGATCTGCGCTAAGGTTATGACGTGCACCCGAGAGGTGCGCAGCACAACCGGGACGTAGCGCAGCTTGGTAGCGCACTTGACTGGGGGTCAAGGGGTCGCAGGTTCAAATCCTGTCGTCCCGACCAGGTTTTAGCTGGTCGGCAAGGGTGTCACCCGAAAGGGAGACACCCTTTCTGCATTCTGAGTGACTATCGCTCCCATCACGTGAAGATCCGGTCCATCGCCTCCGCGCCGCCGAGCAGGACCGGGCGGATCTGCTTTCGGTAGACCGCCTCTGTCACGGCCGTCCCGCTGTGGCCGACGAGTCGCGCGATGTCCTCCAGGGGTACGCCGGAGTCGGACAGCAGCGAGACGAAGCTGTGTCGCATCTCCCGTGGCGTCCAGTCCTTCGCGGGCAGCCCGGTGTCTTTCACGATCTTCCGGAACGCCCGCCGTACGTTGTGGGAGTCCAGGGGAGTGCCGACCAGGGAGGCGAGATCGGCTACAGCGCCGAACTCGCCGACGACACCAGCGCGGTATTCACCCCCGAAGAACTCGCCGACAACGGCATCGCCCTAATGATCTAGAAGTCCAGCCGCAGAGCGTGATGTTGCTGGCGAAGGTGCCTGAAGGCCACAGGATTCGTCGGCCGTTACCCACGAGAACAACCTCCTGCGGCAAGCGTCTGGCTGATTATTGCCGGAGTAACCGGCTTGGTGGCGAGGCGCTGTAACTAGGGCGAGATGTCGGAGTGTAAAGATCACGCTGCAGCCCTTCACCGTGTTGGGTACGCGTGGGAGGACGTTTTCAGATGAGGCGATGGGTCGCTGCGTCGGCCGTCATGCTGGTCGTCCCGATGGTGGCTGGATTCGGTACCACTGCGGACGCCCAGGGGGCTCCCGCCGACCCGATCGACGCTCTCAAGCGCCAGCTCGTCGAGAACCGGGGGGTGAAGATGTCGATGGTCCGCACCGCCACGGAGGAGAAGAAGGAGAAGGATTACGTCTGGACTAAGGCCGTCGCCGAGTTCGGCAAGGGCAAGATCGTAGCCGTCGATATGGCACATGACTCCGACCGCGTAAAACGGATCGACCCCGTACGGCAGATCATCTTTGAGGGCCGCCAGTACATCCAAAACGACTACATACCCGACGGCAAAAGCTGGCTCCTCAACGAGAACAACGAGGTCCGGCCGGAATTGGACGCTGGCTGGATCAAGCTCGCCGATCCGGCCATGCTGAAGGCGGTGCTGGCCACCACCAAGGTCAAGCGCCCCGCAGGCGTCTACGACGGCACTCGTACCACGCTCTACCAGGGCACGATGACCGTCGGTCAGCTCTCCAAGGCCTCTCACGGATTCCCCTTCGGACTCGTGGTGATGCTCACCGAAGAGGAAGCGAAGGCCAAGATGTCTTGGCGGCTCTGGCTCGGTGAGGACCAGCTGGTGCGCAGGGCCTGGGGTTCGTGGAGCCAACCGTTTTCCAAGAACGGTGGTGTCCCTGTCTCATTTGTCGTTGATGCTCGTCTGACCGGCTGGGGTGCCGAAACCGACATCGCCGCTCCTTCCGCCGATCATGTGTGGACGCCCTCGGACTGGTCGATGCCTGAGACCTCCGTCCCCCTGAATCCGGCCGCCGGATAACGACCGCCGCTCCAAGCGGCCAAGGCGTCCCGATATCCGGTGCACACGAAGGCGCTCCAGCCAGAAGGCCACGATCCACGACTGGAGTGTTGACCTCGCGACCAACAAGACGCCGATCATGAGGTGGCTCAGAGTTTCTTTACTGGTTCAAGACGGCAGCGCTCCGCGCCGCCGCACGGCGGGACACGCCCCGCCGTCCCGGCACGGCCAGCGGGCCGGGCGTGCGGCCCTGGCGGCCGGTCCCGGCCCGCGCCAGCCGGGACGGCACGGCGTAAGCCCGCCGCCCGCCGCACCGAGCACCCGCCGAACCGAACGCACCCGCTGCTCCTGGTACGCGCTGCTGCCTGCCGTTCCGACCGCCGGCCCAACCGCTTCGCGGCCCCTTCGGGGTGCCTTCGGCATTGCGCCGGCCGTCTCCACTCGGTGTTCACCAGGGACGCCTCCATGGCGAGGAGCAAGGGCTAGGGGAGACTGGGGGAGACGGCAGGTCTCCCATGTCTCCCCCAGGGCGCGGTGATGGACGAGATTCCGGGTTGGGCGTTGAGGTTGGCACCGAGCGACGCGAGCGGCTGTGGTCGCAACGGCAGATGGCACGAGCACTCACCGAGGCGGTCGATGAGAGCATCCGTGCTCACCTGCCGATCCGCGAATCCCTGATCCGCATGATCAAGGACTGGGAGAAGGGCAAGCACCAGCCCAAGGACCCCTACCGGGTGCTGTATTGCCGGGCGTTCGATCTCCCCGAGGCCGAGCTGTTCGACCTGGCGAACAATGCAGCCCGCAGGTCACCGGCCCAGGTGCTCGCCGCGATCATGCCCGAAGGTGATCCACTGTCCCGCCTTCCCGCCGGGACAGGGCGAAGGGTCGGGATGGGTACCGCGCGGGATTTGTCGGCACGGGTTCACGGCCTGCGGCTCGCCGATGACGTCATCGCCGGAAGCGACCTGATCCGGCCCGCCTTCCGCGAGCTTGACGCGGCGGTACGCCTCTACCGATGTGGCACCCACACCGAGGAAGCAGGCCGGGCGCTGCTGGTCAACATCGGCGAACTGGCACAGATCGTCGGATGGATCGCCAGCGACGCGGGCCAGCACGACCAGGCCGCCAAGACCTACCAGTTAGGCATCAGCGCTGCCCGCGAAGCCGGAGACGGCTCCCTGGAGGCCAACCTCATCGGCTCCCTGGCCTATCAGATCGCCAACATCGGCGACGCACAGGAGAGCGTGGCACTCACACGCGCCGCACTGGACGCGGCCGGACGGCACGCCTCACCGCGTATCCGCGCGTTGACCTGGGATCGCCTCGCATGGGCGCATGCTCGCGCCGGAGAGGCCCAGCCCGCCATCAGAGCACTGGGCGAGGCGAGCGCCGCCCTGGCGAGCACGGCAGGAGCCGACGAACCGTCGTACCTGTACTGGGTCAGCCCCGACGAACTTCAGATTATGGAGGCCCGCGCCTACACCGAGCTGCGCCGCCCGCTGCGCGCGGTTCCTCTGCTCACCGAGGTTCTGACGCGCTACGACGCCACCCACGTCCGGGAACTCGCGCTGTACCTGTCGTGGCTCTCCGTCGCACTCGCCGACGCCAACGAGCCCGAGGAAGCGGCGCACACGGCGTCGCGGATGCTGGACATGTCCGCCGACCTCACCAGCGACCGCACCACCCAGCGCGCCCGCGTGGTCCTGGCACGGCTCAAGCCCTACGCCGACGTTCCCGAGGTACGAGAGCTGCTGACCCGCTACCCCATGAGCGCCTGAGCTTTCCGAAGCACAGGGAATCGGTGACCATACCAGTGATCAGACGAAATGATCACTTCTCGATGGTCTCCGCGCCGAGGAAGGGCCTGCCGAGTACGTCCTCCGAAAGGTGGATTTTGGTGATCTTGCTGGCCAGGGCGAACACGTTCGCGAACCCGAAATCCGGGTGCGGACCCATGGAGTCGTCATGGTCAGGATCCAGCCCCACTTCGCGCATGGCGTCAGCCCAACGATTTGGATCGCTGCCCCAGCGCAGCTCAGGGGCAATGAGATCGAAGTAGGTGATCGTTTCGCCGTCGATCTCGTGGATGAACTCCTGCGTGGAGTACCCGTGCCGAGTGATCACCACGATCTCTGTTCCACGGGAGACCCTTGCTCGTACATCCGGACCGGCGGCTCCCCACCCGAACGGTTCGACGATGAGTGTCCAATCGCCGACTTCTACGGCGCCGATGTAACCGGGAAGAGCCCTCGGGGAGGCTTCCTGGCCTGCTGCCGCACGTTCGCATACCTTTTCGTAGGTCACTTCTTCGATCGTGTTCGCGTCGGTCTTGAACCGGGTGAGCGCCTCACGCGGAGAGAGATCTCGTACGAAGGACGCGCAGTAGATATCACCTGCCCACAGTCCGTCGAGCCAGCGGAATTCCGCGCATGGGTCTGTCACCATGACTCCCTAGATCAGATAGGCGTCATGGTGCCAACCGTCACCGGCAAAGATCATGCTGTCTGATGGCGAAGTGGTTCCGACGAGTCCAGGTAAAGGGAATTGCTGAGTGACGAACTGAGTGACAACGACCCCGGACAAGGCTGGACGTCGGTGGATCACCGTGGACCGTATCCGCAGGTGGGGGCGGGTATCAGGCATGGTCCCGCCCCCTCCTGGGTTGCCTGGGGGGCAAGGGGTCGCAGGTTCAAATCCTGTCGTCCCGACCAGATTTTCGCTGGTCGGTAGGGGTTTCGGAGTTTCTCCGGAGCCCCTTTTCGATCTTCGGGAGCCAAACGGGGAGCCACTGGGTCACGCGGACCGGCTCTGCCTCTTCAGGATCTTGTCCATGGCCTGGACACCCTTGGTGAGCGCGGGCCTGATCTCGTGACGGTAGACCGTCTCGGTCACGTGCGTGCTGACGTGGCCCACGAGATCGCTGATGTCCTCCACCGGCACGTCGTGTGCGCTCAGGATGGACACGAAGCTGTGACGGAGTTCGCGAGGCGTCCAGTCCTCGCCGAGTCCCGCCAACGTGGTGATCTTCTGGAACTCCCGGCGCACCTGCCACCGGTCGAGCGGCGTGCCGTCCTCACGGCAGAAGACGAGATCGTGATCCTGCCACTTCTCGCCCGCCTGAAGCCGCTCGGCCGCCTGGCGCCGATGATGCGCCCTGAGCGCTTCGACGGCCTTCTTGGGCTTCAGAACTCGCCTGGATCTCTTGGTCTTCGTGTCGCCCTTGGCTCGCACGGAGCGGTACACGGCGACGGTGCGCGCCTTGAGATCGACCTCCGGCCACGTGAGCGCGCGTGCCTCTTCCGTACGGATACCGGCCAGCAGTGACAGCACCACGTACGCCGAGAGACGGAACTCGGCGGTGGTCCTCAGCGCCTCAAGCAGCTTGACCGCCTGCTCCAGCGTCATCGCCTTTGAGGGGTGACCCTCCTGGCCTTCCGGGACGATGACGAGACTCGCGACGTTGCCTCTGACCCTGTCGCGCGCCTGAGCCTGACGAATGGCTCGCTCCAGGACCTGGTGAACCAGGCGGAGCGAGCGCGTGGACAACTCCTCTGCCTGCTCGTCCAGCCACTTGTCCAGATGGTCCGCCGTCAGCTCCTTGAGCTTGATGGCTCCGATCTGGGGGATCAGGTTCTTGCGTGCCAGAGACCGGTAGTTGTCGATCGTGCTCTTGGCCTTCCCCTTCAGTCCCTTCTCTAGGAAGTCGTTGACGGCGTCCTCGACGGAGTATCTGACCTCCGTTTTGATGCCCGCCTCCAGATCCTCCACGGCTTCGCGGAGCTTATCCCTGACCTGTGCCTTGGTCTTGCCCTTGCGCTTGACGCACTGGCGCTTGCCGGTGGCGTCGAAGCCGAGACTGATGGCGCAGGTGAATCCGTCTCCTTCCAGGTAGAGGGACGCTTCGTACTTCCCGATGATGATTTTCAATCGATTTCCTCCTTTCCGTTGCCGGTCTGATGGTGCGTGCCCTGATCCGCTGTCGAGGCGTACCGCCGGATTCGTGGTGATCAGGGCTGTTGTCTCTGTCAGCCGTTAAACAGGTGGATGCGGCAGAGGGGAAGATCAGGCAGGGGAGGATTCGGATGTCCGTCCTATGCAGTGGCTTCCGCTGTTGGTTACCGTGTGATCATGATTGCGCCGTCCGACGAATCTGAAGCTCTACCTCCCAGCAAGAGCGATGACTTCTGGACGGGCTGGTGGACGTTCATCGGCGGACCAGCACTCGTCATCTTCGGAGCGGACGATCTGATCTACGCGAAGGGCTGGTGGGATTACCTATCCGGCATCGGCTCCATCCTCTTTGGCGCAATCATGTGGAAGCAACACGCAAAGATCATCTATCTGCACATTAAGAAGTCCCGCCGCAACAAGGGGTGATCGCGGTCTACATCTATCCGTGAGCGGGTTGGGGACCAGGTGGGGGCCACACGTCGTGCACGAAGCCGAACGACCCACACGTCACCAGACGTCGCCCATAGCTACCTGAAGGCCGTTGAGCTGCAAAAACGTCTACCCCAACGTCCTGGGGGTCAAGGGGTCGCAGGTTCAAATCCTGTCGTCCCGACTGCGTTTTCGCAGCTCGGAGCCGTGATCACAAGAATTGTGATCACGGCTTTGTGCTTGTTCGTTGCCCGGACGCGGCGTCAGTTACTGACACCCTGGTGCCTGTCGTTGTCGCAGGCTGCCGCCTATTCCGGGACGTTGGGGCGGGTGTGGCTGCGGTTTGTTCAAATGGATGCGGGTCGCAGTCGTCGGGGCATGATTGTGATCTACATCGTAAAGGCGTCGGGTTTGTGCTCCAGTTGCCGGATCACGCGGGCTGGCACCACCAGGACCGGGTCGCCAGGCTCATACTCGGCGAGGCACCCATCGCCGACGCCAAGTTGTACACCTTCCCCTCGCTCACCCCGCAGGGGCCCGGCTTCTGGAACTTCGGCTTCTTCGATGTGCGCAACAGCCGTGTTCTTGCTATCAATCCAGCTCAGCGTGCTGAATGTGCCGAGCCCAGCAGTGACGCCCGCGAACCTGCTGTTCAACGTCGCGGCCGGCCCTGGCGCGCTGCTGCGCTACCGCAAGCGTGGCCACCTCGGCGGCCCACTGACCCGCCTGCTGGTGCTCGGCACCTTGCCCGGCGTCGTCATCGGCGCGCTCGTGCGGGTCTTCATCCTTCCGCCCCCAGGGTGTTCCGCCTCCTGGTCGCGTGCTTACTCTCCCCGCTGGACCTGTGGCTGTGCGTGTGCACTCTGCGCCCACCCCCCGCCACAGCGCGCCGGATGGGCCCTCTGCGCGTGCCATCAGCGCGCTCGCAGTGGCCGTGGGGATGGTAGGCGGGATATACGGCATCGGTGGCGGGTCGCTGCGGGCCGATTCTGGCCAGGCGCGGCCTTCCGGTCGCCAAGGTCGCCCGCCGCGCCGGCCTCGACGTTCCTTACCTCGATCACCGGAGCCCTCACCTATGCCGTCCTGGCGCTGACCACCCACGGCGACATTGCACCCTTAAATGAAGCGGCGTTCTTGATCGTGCCCTCGGTTGGCCGACCCGCTGGTCTGTGGCAATCAGCCGGTGTGATATAGGAGTATTTTGGTGGTTATGTGCACACGGCTGATGTCGCTGCTGCTCCGCCCGGTGCGCCCACCCCTCCTGCTGGGGATCGTCACCGCGGTCATATGCATCGTGGCAGAGACCCTGCTGGACTATCCGATCGCGGCCGTCACGCCCGGGAACACTCTCGGCGTAATCTACCTGCTCGGCGTCGTGGCGATCTCGATGGTGTGGGGTCTGGGGCTGGGCGTGGCGACCGCGGTGGTCAGCGGCGTCGCCTTCGACTATTTCCACGTCCGGCCCGTCAGGACCTTCACCCTCATCAGTAACTGGTCGTGGATACCGCTCTTCGTCTTCCTCGGCGTCGCGCTACTGGTCAGTTTGGCCACGGCGCTGGTGCGGTCGGCGGCCATCGAGGCCGCTGAGCGCCACCGTGAGGCCGATCTCGACGCCTGGCTGGCCCGCCTTCTGCTGCGTACGGAACATCTGCGCTCGGCGCTGCCGACGGTCTCCCGCAGCCTGGCCCAGATGCTGGGGCTGCCGTTCCTGGCGATCGAGCTCGAACCGGTCGCCGGCGACGAACGCCACAGGGCGTTGCCGCTGCGCGACGGTGCCACGTCACTCGGTACGCTCGTCGTCCCCGCGGACCTGCCGGAGGCGACCACGCGACGGCTGCACGACCGGGTGGTGCCCTCGCTTGAGGCCTTGCTGCGCGCGGCACACGATCGTGAGGCCATCAGCCGTGCCCTTGAGGAGAGCCGCGACGAACTCCGCCGGGTGGCGCAGGGACAGGCCGCGCTGCGGCGTGTCGCGACGCTGGTCGCACGCGGGGTCCCACCATCGGAGATATTCGGCGCGGTCGCTCGCGAGATGGGCCTCATCCTCGAGACGAATTGCACGGCGATAGGACGCTACGAGCCCGATGGTGCGATCGTCGTGGCAGGCTCGTGGAGCGATCGTGGCCCTGAGGACACACTGCCCCTGGGCTCGCGCTGGCCGCAGGACGAGAACAGCATCGCGACGCTGGTGCTGAAGACCGGGCGGTCAATGCGGATCAGGAGCTATGACCACAGATCTGGAGAGATCGCCGCGTGGGCACGAACGCGGGGAATCACGTCCACGATCGGCAGCCCCATCAACGTGGGGGAACGCCTGTGGGGCGTGATGATCGCTTCCTTCAGAACTTCCGAGTTCCGACTCGAAACCGTGGAGGAGCGCATGCTGGACCTTACCGAACTCGTCGTGACCGCCATCTCCAACGCCCAGGCTCGCGACGAGCTCGCCGCCTCCCGCACCCGCATCGTCGCCGCCTCCGACGAGACCCGGCATCGCATCGAACGCGATCTGCACGACGGAGCCCAGCAACGCCTTGTCTCGCTCGGGCTGCAACTGCGGGCCATGGAGGCCGCCGTGCCGTACGAGCTGACGGAACTGCGAGCAGAGGCGTCCCGCATCGTCCGCGGCCTGACAGGCGTCGTGGAAGACCTGCAGGAGCTCTCGCGGGGCATCCATCCGGCGATCCTCTCCAAGGGCGGCCTTGGGCCCGCTCTGAAGATGCTCGCCCGGCGCTCCGCCGTCCCGGTCGAGCTCGGCGTACGCGCCGACCGGCGCCTGCCGGAGAGCATCGAGGTGGCCGCCTATTACATCGTGTCCGAGGCCCTGACCAACGTGGCCAAGCACGCCCACGCCTCCGTGGCGTACGTCGACCTAACGGTGGAGGAGGAGAGCGTCCGGATCTCGGTCCGCGATGACGGGGGCGGAGGTGCCGATCCCCGCCGCGGCTCGGGGCTCATCGGTCTCCGGGACCGCGTCGAGGCGCTCGGCGGGACGATGGACGTCATGAGCCCCGTGGGAGAAGGCACGTCACTGCTGGCCACGATCCCGATCCGGATGCGGGAACCAGGAGATCAGGCAACGGCCGGGGCCCGCATCAGCTCCGAGCAGTAGCGGGCGACGGTGGTCGGGAGGCCGATCATCACGACGCCGACGAGCGCGCCGTCGTGGTGGTGGTAGCCGCCCGGCTCACCCACCGCCTGGCCGCCGCGGCGAACCGGATGACGCTGATCAGGCTGATCCGATCCCTGCCCGACCCTGATCCGAACGATGGACCCCAGGTGCTGGGCGTGGACGACTTCGCCCTGCACTGCGGCCACACCTACGGCACGATCCTGATCGACATCACCACCAGTCGGCCAGTCGACGTGCTGCCCGAGCGGTCAGCGGAGGCGCTCGCCGCCTGGCTGCGCGACCGCCCGGACGGTGAGCGTTGCTCGGAGCTGGAGCGGCTGCATACCCCGCCGAGGAAGGTCTCGGGCCGGGTGATGGTCGAGGAGCTGCGCCGGGTGAGCGAGATCGCCCGGCTCGGCGCAAACATCGCCGTCGCCGAGCCCAGCCTGATCGGCCGCATCATCGCCGCCTGGCCCTCACTGGCCTTGATCGGCAGCTACGAACTCCTGATGTCCCAGATCCGCCACTGCGCGGGAGGACAGGCAGAGGCTCAAGATCGACCGGACGCTACAGCGAGAGGCTTGGCGATGGGCGCAGCAGAACCGGGCGGCAGACGGAGATCTGCCTACCGCGCCACCGTCGCCCGGGCCTTCGCCCGCAGCGCACCGATGGGGCCGTCTCGTCAAAAAGGCCCGGCTCGCCGGCGAGATGAGGTGAAGCTGAGTGCCGGCGTGAACCCCTCTTCGGCAGGGTCAGGTGAGACATCGGGAGCCAACTGGAGTCAAGTGCGCTTGGGATGTTTACGCGGGGCAGGCTCCTCGCTCGACTCCGTCGGATCTACCTGGACTCTTGGCTCGTGGCCAGTCGTCAAACATCGATGGCACTGGTTATCCGCGTTTAGAGACCTAATGGGTGTGTGGACAGCCAGGCGCGGTGTCGGTCCTTGAGCGCATCACGTTCGGCCGGCGTGGGCAGGATTACGTCGGCGCCGCCGTCGTAGGGGTGGTACAGCCATCGGAGATCCGCAGGGCCGAGGAGCACGTTGCCGATCTCGTCGTCTGCGACCGCTCGAAGCACGGCGTCAATGATGCCGGGCCTCCACGGTCGTGTCTCGGCATAGAGCTGCGTATAGGTACGGAATTCGGGATCCTCGTCGGGCTCTTGGACGAGGGTCTGCCAGTGCTGTGCTGTCGGCGCGACCTCTGATCGTCTCGGCCACTGCTGAGGGGTGAGTGCTGGAGTGTTCGTCCATTCGGCCGTGATGACCAGGAGGTCTGGGCCTGGATCGAGTTCGGACAGCACGGTGTGGTGGCGGTTGAGCACGATGGCGTATTCCGCCTCACCGTCTGGGTAGCGCTTCGACTCTGGCAGGCTGTGAAACCTGATCCAGCGGTCCGGATAGTGACCGCGAAGCCAGTGGGCGACCGGTGGGCACTCGGGCCACTGCCGCTCCCAGAGTCGGCTCAGTGCTTGCGGGTCGAGGGCACCATCGAGGATCACCATGCCGTTCTATCCGGTGGCCTGGTGGGCGGCCAAACGATTTGATCGCCCGGACAGTCGTCAGGTGACCACAACGGGTGCTCCGGCGAGGCGCGGGAATTATTTTGCTCGACCCCGTGACGCGCTGCTGGATCGCCTGGTGGCGAGAAGAACCGATCGTCGTGGGAGGCGGCCCGTGAGGCGTAGAAGCCCACAGGAGAAGAAGCGGCTGAGCTACGCCAAGGACCGCCGGAACAACTATGGCGAGAACGACAAGAGTTCCCGGAAGAACATTCGGCGCAATAAGCAGGCGCCGCATCGTGCCAACCGTCACCACGACCATCAGATTCTCGAAGCGGCCATTGGCGTGGTGGACGCACAGATGGGTGAGGATGTAGAGGAACGCCTGCTGGTAAAGCGCCGGAAGGCGTGGAAGAAGTTTCCCGATGCGCCGCTCGGGGGGATTGTCCAAGGGACGCTCCGGATTCGGATCAGACAGGGCATCGATGCTCCGGAACGAGGTGAAGCCCGGATCCGCCGGGTTCGTCAGCGACAGCGGCAGCCGATCTGGTAAGTGTCGTACGCGTCAGCGGAAAATCTGCAAACCAGCTGACAGGGATTTCGTGTGGCCGGTGAGGTCTGTCGGAGCTCGGCTGAGCGCAGGTCGTTCGGCTTCGCATCGAAGGTTTTGATGTCGCCTGGTACGGGTGCGTCCGGGTGTTGCATGGCTGGAAGGTCTTGGGAGATGGACGACGAGCCGCAGTCGGTGTGGGCGTTCGTGGGCGAGGGCGGACGTTGGCCTTCTGCGATCTTCAGTTCCCGGGACCGGGCGGAGGAGTGGATCAGCGCCCGCAGACTGACAGGGATGCTCACCGAGTACCCACTCGACGTTCCGATCTACGAGTGGGCTGTTGACAACGGGTACTTCCGACCGAGCAACCCGGAACACTCAACTGTTGACTTCATCGGCCGGTTCACCACCGCACACCAGGCGCACGAGCACTACGAGAACGGTGCTGCCGACTGAGAGTCGGTTGACCTCGGCCATGCGTGAGCACGGCTGCGCGGGGACCACATTAGGGCCACACGTCGTGCACGAAGCCGAACAACCCGCACGTCACCAGACGTCGTCCATGGGCTACTTGAACGCCGTTGAGCTGTGAGCACGCCCAGCCCAGCATCTCCGGGGTCAAGGGAGCCGATTTAGGGAGCCAACGCCTTCAAACCGGCTCCGATCGCCTCCGACCTTCTCAGAAGTTTTCCCAGGCAGCGGGCTCCCCGTCCGACGCCCTCAGATCTACCCAGACCCCCAACTTGTGACTGGGGGTCAAGGGGTCGCAGACATCCGATCTGCGCAGAGCGTCAAGCCCTAATGTCTTCAAGATCGCTTTTTGAGATGATGGAGGGATGTTTCGCCCGCGAATCCGCGTCGCCGCCTACGTCATCCGTTACCGATCCGCGCCGGAGTTGCTTGTCTTCGATCACGTCGGCATGCCCGAAGCGGGTACTCAAGTGCCGGCGGGAGGGGTCCGGCCGGATGAAAGCCTGCAACAGGCTGTCCTGCGAGAAGTCACAGAGGAGACCGGCCTGACGGGACTCTCCGTCATCGGGCCCATTGCGGTGGACAACAGGCCGCGTGCCGATACCGGGCAGCCGCGGCAGACAACGTTCTTCCAGCTCACGGCCCACCCAGACAGCGCTGATGCCTGGCAGCACCATGTTCGCGGTGATGGCGAGGACGCGGGGCTTGAATTCGCGTGCCGCTTTGTTCCGATACCGCTGGTAGAGCGGTTGGCCGACGCTCAGGACGCGTGGCTGAGCCGCATCGATTGACGATGCGGGAAGGCGGCGGACTCGTCGTAGGTCTTGTGGTTCTGCAGGCAGTGGAACAGGCAGCCGAGCATCCGGTTGAAGGTGTTGCGCAGCGCGCTGGAGTGCCGGTCGCCTTCGGCGCGCCGGTAGTCGTAGTGGCCTCTGGGGCCTGGTGCCCGTAGGGAGGCGAAGGACCACACGTAGCCGACGGCGGCCAGGCGTTGGTTCTTCACTTTGCGGTGGTGGACGACCAGGCTCTTGCCCGAAGCGCGGGTGATGGGCGCCGATCCGGCGTAGGCCTTGAGCGCGCGGGTGTTGGCGAAGCGGGTGCGGTCATCTCCGAGCTCGGCGAGCACCCAGGCGCCGGTCAGGTCGGCCAGGCCGGGGAAGCCGGTGATGATGGCCGCGTCCGGATGCCGGCCGAAGGCCTCGCCGGTAGCTTCGGCGAGCTGGTCGGCGGCGCGGCAGGCCGCGTCCAGCTGCAGCAGCAGCGCCTGGGCCTGGCGGCCGAGCGCTTCTTCGACGAGCGGGAGCTGACGCAGCTGCTCTCCGCGGAACAGCGCCTGCAGTCGGTCGATCCAGGTCTCGATGTTGCGCTGGCGTCCTGAGCCGCGTAGCAGGGCGTGCAGCCGGCGGAAGGTGAGTTTGGCGGCCGCGCCCGGGGTGGGCGCCGCCTGCAGGACGGCGCGGGCCTCACGGGAGGTCAGGCCGATGTTCTTGACGTGGAAGGCCTTCAGCGCCGCGGGGAAGTACTCCCGCAGCAGGGAGCGCAGCTGGTTGGCCAGCTGCTGGCGGTTCCAGACCGCGTCCTGCTGGGCGCGGGCCAGTACGGCGATCGCCTGGACCAACTCGGAATCCTCCGGCAACGGCCGGTGGTGAGCGGCGTCGACACGCAGGATGTTGGCCAACGTCATGGCATCGAGGTGGTCGGACTTGGCTCGGGCGACGCTGTGGCGTTCGCGGTAGCGGGCCACGGCCAGCGGATTGATCGCATACACCGTTCGGCCGGTGGCGCGCAGGCAGGAGACCAGCAGGCCGCGACTGGTCTCGAGCGCCACCGGGAGCGGGTCGCCGGGGTGGTCGCCGTGCTCGGCCAGCAACTCGACCAGGGCCCGCCAGCCCTCAGCGTCGTCGCTGATGCGCCGCTTGGCCACCAGTGTGCCGTCTTCGTCGACCAAGGCGACGTCGTGGTGTTTCTCGCTCCAGTCGATTCCGCATGTCACCGTCACCAGCGCCTCCTTCAATGGTCGTTAGCCCAGGTGAGCCGCGCAGGGGCACGCCACGCCCTAATGAGAGAGCTCGGCGGCTCGACATCCGATCAGCGGTTCGTGGCCCCAGCCGGCCGCAGGCCCGCGCTCTGCGCAAGGGCTCGGCGGCCCCGGTGAATACGAGCGGTGTCTCCTGCGGCTGGCTCACGCCACGATCGTGCCGAATCGCACGGACTGGCTGTGGACGTCGTCTGAACCGTGACCCCCTATCGACAGGTGAAAGCTGACCCCTGTCGTGTACTTGATTGTTACTGGTCGTTTCCAGGATTGGCCGCCGGCACGCGGCCGAGGTCGCGATTCTTCAGCCGGTAGCTGTCTCCCTTCAAGCTGATCACCTCGGCGTGGTGGACCAGCCGGTCGATCATCGCCGCGGCGACGACATCGTCGCCGAACACCTCTCCCCAACGGCCGAAGGGCTTGTTGCTGGTCACGATCAAACTGGCCCGCTCATAGCGGCTGGAGACCAGCTGGAAGAACAGGTTGGCCGCCTCGGGCTCGAAGGGGATGTAGCCGACCTCGTCCACGATCAGCACCGGCACACGCGACAACTTGATGAGCTCGGCCTGCAGCGTGCCTGCGGCATGAGCCTCAGCCAGCCGGGCGACCCACTGCGCGGCGGTGGCGAACGCGACCCGGTGCCCGGCCTGACAGGCCCTGATCCCCAGGCCGATCGACAGATGGGTCTTGCCGGTCCCGGGCGGGCCGAGGAAGACCACGTTGTCCTTGGCCGTAACGAAGTCCAAAGTGCCCAGATGCGCGATGACCTCGCGTTTGAGGGAGCGCTGGTGGTCGTAGTCGAAGTCCTCCAACGCTTTGCGGGCCGGGAAGCGGGCGAAGCGGATACGGGCCTCACCGCCGTGGGATTCGCGGGCGGCGACCTCGCGTTGCAGGCAGGCGGCCAGGAACTCCTCATGACTCCACCCCTCGGCTCGGGCCCGCTCGGCCAGCCGCTCGACGCAGGCCGCCAGGGACGGGGCCTTGAGCACCCGGGTCAGATAGGCCAGCTCGGCCACCAGGTTGCGGCCACTGTTCGCGGCGGTGGTGGCGGTGGTGGTGGTGGTCATCACGCCACCCCCTCGATGCCCAACGCGGCGTCGTAGTCACTCAACCGACGCTGCTCGACCTCGACCCCGGCCCCGGCCCCGGCCTCGCCCGGCTGGGTGGCCGCGTGCAGGCAGGCGCGGCGCATCGCGGCGGCGGCCTGCAGATGGGCCGGGTCAGTAATGGTCTGATGCGGCGCCCAGCACCGCTGATGGCGGGCCACCACCTGGCCGCCGCAGCTCACGATGACCTCCTCCAGGCCGGCGACCACCTCCACCAGGCGGCCGATCACCGAGGGGTGCACCGAGTAGTCACACGAGGCGATACGGACATAGTGATCCCGGGCCAGCCGGGTCCAGGTGCGCCGGCCGACGGCCGGCGCCAGGGGCGGCAGCGCCACCATCGCGGCCAGATCGGCCTGCAGCCGATCTGCCGGGCGGCAGGCGATGCGCCGGTGATGGCGGCTGTTGGCCCGGCTCAGCCAGCCGGCCAGCTGGGTGTTGAAGTCACGCGGGCCGGTGAACGCGCGGCCGGGCAGAAACGAGGTCTCCAGATAGCCGTTGGCTCGCTCGACCAGCCCTTTGGCCTCGGGGTCACCGGGCCTGCACTGCAGGATGCGCACTCCCAGCATCCCGCGAAAGGCGGTGGCCTCGGCGGTGAGCTGTGGTTTGCCGCCCCTCCACTGGCCGATCGCCGACTCGTTGTCCCACACCAGCGTTTTGGGCACCGCTCCCAGTTGCGACAGCAGTGCCCAGTGTCCGGCGAACAGATCCCCGGCTGTTCGGGAGGGCAGCATCCGGGCCATCAGCCAGCGGGAGTAGCCGCTGACGATGACCAGTACCGGTGGGCTGGCCAGATGCCCGGCTCCCACCTCCACCTTCACCGGAGGGAACCACAGATCACATTGGGCCAGTTCACCGGCCCCATAGGTGGTCCGCGAGGCCGGATCGACCGGTTTGAACTGCGGCCGCAGGATACGGACCCGGTCTTTGAGCACCGTGAGCGAGCGCGTCCAGCCGATCCGCTCGGCGATCACTGTTGCGGGCATGTCCGGGAACTGCGCCAGCAACTCCCGGATCTGTGGTTCGACCGCGTCCACGATCGATCCCTTGCTCGGCCGCTCATACTTCGGCGGTGTCTGGGCTGCCAGTGCCCGTTTGACGGTGTTCTTCGAGATGCCCAGATGCCTGGCGATCGCCTTGATCGGCATTGCCTCGGCTCGATGCAACCGGCGGATCTCCGCCCAGTCTTCCACCTTGATCACCCTCCAGAGTGACTGAAGGGGGTCAGCATTCGCCCGTCGTCAGGGGGTCACGGTTCGCGCGTCGTCAACACTGGCGGGTGACGGTCGACAGGGACCGAGGCGCACGGTCTTAGCAGAGGACTCGCGGTCCGGTATCAGCACAGGCGTTCACTCGGCCCCCGTCGACGACCACCCGCCGGTCGCTCATCCTCACCGCGTGCGGCCTGCGATGAGAAGTCCAAGCTCCAGTTCAAGTCGAGACGTCAGCGGGATGAGTTCCCGAGTCGACGAACTCGGGGTCGTACGGAGTCATTAGGTTCAAATCCTGTCGTCCCGACGGTTGAAGGGGGCTGTAAGCCCAGGTCAGGGCCTTATCTCACTTCGGTGAGATGGGGCCCTTGATTGTTTTCAGGGGTCGTCATCTCACAATTTCTCACATACCGAGTTTGATCTTGCTCAGCCCAGTAGCTCGCCGAGTTTGTCGGAGCCCGCTCTCAGGCTCTCGGGATCCGGGTGGACGTAGACCCGCTTCGTGAACGACAAGTCGCTATGACCCGCCCACGCTGACACCACCGTGTCGGGCACGCCGTGTGAACCGCGAACTTCGGGATCACCCGCACCGAGGCGGACAAGGCCGCGAAGGGCGCGAAGGATCTTCAAAGCGCGTTGGATGGCCTGAAGGACAAGACGATCACGCTCACCGTGAAAACGGAGTATCAAGACGAGCTGTCTCGGGATGCACTGCGGGAGGCGAACAAGCGGGCTGACGGCGGGATCTACAGCACGGCCGGGAGACAGTACATGGCTGACGGCGGGATTCGTGCCGCGGCCGGACCGGTGCTGATGGCCGGCGGCGGTATCCGGGCGGTGGGGTCGAGTCCGGCGGCGAGGATCGCGAGCTCTCCTCAGCTGATCTCTGGCCGGTCCGGTCCTGACGTGATCTTCGCTGAGGCGGGCGCCGAGGCGTTCATCCCGTTGAGCCCGGCGAAGCGCACCCGCGGCTTGCAGGTCCTCGGCGAGACGGCTCGGCTGATGGGTCAGGCGGTGGTGCCCATGGCGGGCGCGGTGTCGAACACGTCTTCGTCGGTGTCGAACATGGTGAGCTCTTCGAACACAACCAACTGGTCACGCACATCCAGGCCGGTGCAGTCGTCACACGTCAGCAGTTCCTCGGCGACGTACAACACGGCGAGCGGTGGGCCATCCTCGCCGGGCGGGTCGGCTGGCCAGGCTGGTGGAGACGTGCATGTGCATGGCATGACGGTCCGCTCCGAGGCCGACATCAACCAGTTCGCGGCGCAGGTCGCGATGCGTATTTCAGGGCGTGGCTGAGGTGTCCTGTCCGGGGCTCCAGGCCGATATTGGACTCACTAATCAACTTGGAACGGGTACAGCCAATGGGTCAGGATGTCCGTCCCAGTACATCCAGATCTCACCAGGGAACGGTTCCTCGTTGACATCGATGATGTAGAACTCCACGGACCCACCGGATCGGATCGCAGCGTCTTGGGGAAGTCCTTGCACGATCCCACTGGTCTGCTCCGTATCCACGTTCACCCCCGTTGCAGTGGCGTCGCCGGTATTGCGTAGCCGGTACAGGGCGTTCTGTACCGGCTCGATCCGCCAAGAGATGGCTGGTGCGGCAGGCGGTCGCGCAGTCAGTTCCGCTAGTGCAACAGCCTTCTCCGCCGCGTTGGCTGAGCGTACCGACGCCTCCGTGTTTTCCTGCTGCGCTTTCGTGCTCTCCTGCTGTGCACGAAGAGTCTTACGGGAGTTCAGATAAGCCAGCAAGGCAACGAGCAGCGCTCCAAAAGCGGGGGCGTCGCCCCAGTCGATATCCAGCGACCGGAACCAATCGGCGAGTTCGTTCACGCGGCGGACAATAGACCGTTTCTCGGCTTACGTCCTCCCCTCCTTGCTTTACCTGCGGACGATCGACCAGGCGCCGTTTGCCTTGATCGACGCATACCGAGTGCCCGGAGGCAGCGACACGGCACCGTTGTAGGCTCCGACCTTGTTCACCACCAGATTGCGGGTTCTACCGTTCGCGTCCAGCATCCACACCGCGAAATGGCCGTCGCCGCTGTGGCGGATCTTCAGGCGGTGCAGGCCGCGGCTGGTGCTGCTCAGCCGAAGCACGTCATCCCCGCTGCCGCGGCTGGTGATCGACCAGGAACGGGCTTTCGTCAAGGGCAGTACCTGTAGGGTCCAAGCGCCATCGGCTTTGATGCTGAACGCGGCGGTCTTGTTGGACGTATTGGTGTTGAACGCCGCGGTTCCCTTATAGGCGCCGACCAGGTTGGCCAGAAGGTCGTCTTCTCTGCCTGACGGGTTGATGGTCCACACCGCGAAGTGTCCTTCCCCGTCATGGGTGATCTTCACGATGCCGGGCTTGGCCGTCGCCCGGATCCGCAGGAGCTGGTCACCCTCTCCGCGGTAGGTCGTGGCGGTCGACGTCTGCGGTGTCGTCTCGGCTTGGGCGGGGGGAGCGAGCAGAGCGGCGGATGCCAGCGCGGCGAGGGCGGCGAGCGTGCGAAGGGAGCGCATACAGGTACTCCAGGGGCAGAAGACACGGGCGGGAGAAGACGCCGCCGAATGCGTCCTGGTTGCCCAGTTATGCCGACCAGGTTGGGCCACCAGATTTTTCAGCTGGTGAAGCTGCTTCCGCTCGGGCATTCAAGGCGGGTTGCGGCGGACAGCGTGTCCGTTGCAAACGCGTAGCCGCTCGAGGGGCGGGTTTCGCGTCCGTCAGGGTGACGGTCTCAACCGTGCGGCGGTGGAGGGTGTCACCGCTGACACCCTCAAAACGGGTGCCCGTTCCTGCAGGTCGCTGGGGGTGAACGATTTGTTCCTCCCCGCTGAGCTGGGCGAAGGACAGACTGTCCCTCCGCAGCTGGCGACGGAGGCGCGCGGCTAGACCGCCAGCCCATACCTGGTAGCTGGCCAAGGCTGTATGTGTGTCCATGCGGGCAGGTGTAGCGGGTCGATAAGGCTTACGTCTGGTCTCAACCCCGAGCAGTGCGGCCGATCGTTGTATTGATCGGGCATCCCGATAGGGATGGCTGGTCGGCTCCGCCCATGCGGGAAGCGTTGTCGGGACAAGCCAATACAGTTTTGTCAGGCACCGAACGCCCGGCCTCTTTGCCGAGAGACCGGGCGTTCGGTGCCTGGCCGGGCCAATGGACCCAGCGCTTAGCAACCTGCTTGTTTCGCATGCTCAGGGTAGCGAAGCGCGCTCTCATTTCCGAGAGATTGGGGCCGTCGGCCGTAGTTCGTCGATGTGCCCTGGAGGCACCCATGAACAACTTCACGCTGTCTGTACAGATCCCTGGCGAGTGGGGGGGGTCACGTGCGGACGATCGTCATCACGATCGTGATCGTGGTGGCTGTCGTATACGGGGTGGACCTGAGTTTCTTCCCCTGGGCTCCGCGTCTGTGATGCTGACATAGGTTCGGCAGTACGCGAACGGTGGCCCCCTTCGCGCAAGGCGGCCGCCGTTGCGCTGTTCTCAGGTCTGGGAGGTTTGGGAGTTGGACGCCCCAGGCTACTGGAGTTCGCCTTCAGGGCCGCCGGGGCCAGTTGTGGCAGTCTCGGCCACAACTGCCCATGACCTGGTCTTCAGCTTCGCTGCCTGAATGAGCTGGGTGAACTGCCTCCGGGGTCGTTGGCACCTGTGGTCGGGTCCAGTCCGGCAAGCGGAGATGGGTACGGCGGGGACAGCCTGTCCCCACCCTTGGCTGTGGGGCCCAGCCGGTTTGCGATCTTCAGGGTGACGGTCGCAGACCCGGATCGCGATGAAACAGCTGCCGTACACAGGTACGCGAGAGGTGTCACACGGCCCTTCGGTGATGCCTCCCACTCCCCAACAGAACCACGTTCACCAGACAACCCCGGCGCACCCCCAGTCGTCTCACAAGCGCCCTACCCTCACCGTGCGGCTCGACAGCCGAAACCCCGAGGAGACAGCATGACCTGGGACGACCGAGACTTACCGGTACTCAAGGCCATCATCGAGATGACCGAAGCGGGAGCCACACTCATCCAGCCTCACGAGATCGTCGAGAGGCTGAAGATGGACCCGGTTGACGTCCGTCGTGCGCTTGCTGCTCTTGCAGGAGCACAACCGCCGTACCTCCAGTTCCAGGACGCTACCGACAACGAGTCGGACGGCCTCGAGATCGACGCCATCCACAGCCCAACCGAGGCAGCACGCCGGGTGGTGGGCGTCTGGCCTGCTGAGGTTCTCGCTAGGCAGATCATCGCCGGGCTCGAAGCTGCAGCCGCAGCTGAACCTGATGAAGACAAGCGCAACAGACTCAAGCAGACAGCCCAATTCCTTGGAGGCACAGGTTGGTCGGTCCTGCTTGGGGTGGCGGGAAACGCGGCCTCCATGCTGATCGGCCTGTAAGCCATGGATGACCTGATCAGGCGGGATTACGGCATCACCAAGGAGGACAGGTGAGCGCTGAAATATGGGCGGCGATCATCGCTGGTATCGCTCTCTTCGGATCGTTCGGAGCGTGGCGTACCGCGTTCCACGCCAAGCAAGCCGCGGCGGCGCTTACCGCGATCGAGGCCCGCCGCTGGCACGCCGACATGACGCCCACCTTCGACGTCACCTGCGCCCGCGAATGGCTCGGCGACACGATCGGCGAGCGGGCGCTCTTGAGAATTCGTTTCACCGGCCCGCCGGGACTCGACAAGCTGACCATCAAGGTGACAGTGCGAGACGACTGGCCCGACCGCACATCCATCCTCGCCGGCGGACCTACGCAGGAGCAGATCAAGGCTCAGGTCTGGGGCCCGTGCCGGTTCATCCACGGCGTGGACGGCGGCTCCGAAGATGGACGCGCCGCCGCCCCGTTCTCTCTGCTGCCCGGTGACGGCCGCCAGCTCGCCCTGGACCGCACTGGGAGCCCTCACTGGGCTATCCCCACAGACTGGCGTCAACGCTACGACGGCGCCCCTTTACGGCTCGCCTTGCATTGCGCCCACGGAGACGACAAGCCGTGGACCGTGCACTACGAGGTACCCATCGACGAGACCAAACCGGCGTGAAGCACCTGGCTGGCACATCCTCGTCAACCCTGACGGTCGCGTCGTCGACCTGCACATCACCCAGGAGAGGGCGATACCCTCACCCTCGCCCGACAGGCAACAGCTGTAGCTGCTGACGGTGCCCCCGCCCGGAGGACGAGTCGAGGCGAGGGCACCGTCCGCGGCCGGCTGTTCGGCGAACGTCTCGTCCAAGATGTCGCCCGGCCACGCCTGGCCCCACGAGCGGCCCCGGTGTGCACCACCGCCCGCGGGAGTTGAGTGCGCGCTAGTCCGGCGCAAGTAGGGCGTCTGCGGCCATCACGGCATCAGAGTTCTTTCGCGCCTCGAAGCTGGGTCTTGCTCGATGTAGTGCCCCAGGCCGTACCGACCGGCCTCTGTGAGCCGTTCGGAGACCAGGGGATGCAGTCGGGTACTCGCGTGCTGTGCGGGCAGCAGCAGCCAGTCGTCAACCTCGTCGGTCTGCAGGGTGAGCGCGGCTATGTCCTCGGGCAGCAGAGTACGCGTGGCGAAGATGAACGCGATCCGGTCGCGGCGGTCGAGGCTGCTGGCCGGTACCCATGCGACGGTGACAAGACGGCGGGCCTGCAGGCCCAGCAAACCGGTCTCCTCGCGGGCCTCGCGGGTCGCCGTAGCGGCCGGGCTCTCGCCGGGCCGGGCGCGTCCGCCGGGGAGCTGCCACCGGTTGTGGTCGCTGGTGGTGCGCAGGATGAGCCACCGGCCCACTTCGTCGCACGCGAGAAGGTGGGCGGTGATGGCGCAGCCGTACGGTTCGGCCGAGGTCATTTCCGGGTGGCGGTGATCAGGTTGCGGGCGCCCTGGTGGAGCAGGTCGGCGGCGACGCGGGCGCCGAGGGTGGCGGGGTCGGAGTGGTCGCCCCAGGCGTGGGAGCGGACGAACGCACTGCCGTCGCGGTTGAACACCATGCCGAACAGCCCAATCTTCCCGTCCGGGGTGGTGGAGGCGTGGCCGGCGATCGGGCTGTTGCAGTGGCCGCGCAGCATGTGCAGCATGGTGCGCTCAGCGAGGATGTGCCGGGCGGTGGGTACGTGGTTGAGGTCGTCCAGCAGTCGCATGACCGGTCCGTCGGACTGGCGGGCCTGGATGCCGATGACGCCCGCACCTACGGGCGGCACCATGGACACGCCTTCGCCTGTGGTGTGGAACTCCAGGGGCAGGATCTCGTGGTGGCGCTCCAGCAGGCCGAGGCGGCTCAGGCTGGTGCGGGCGAGGATCAGCGCGGCGTACTTGCCCCCGTCCTCGTCGAGCTTGGTCAGGCGGGTGTCGACGTTGCCGCGGATGCGTTCGGTGCGCAGGTCGGGCCGGTGGATGCTGAGCTGGGCGCGGCGCCGCACGGAGCTGGTGCCGATCAGTGATCCGGCGGGCAGGTTGGCCAGGGCGACACCGTCGCGGGTGATGACGACGTCGTGGACGTCGTCGCGTTCCAGGTAGGCGCCGAACGCGGTGCCTTCGGCGAGGGGGACGTCGCCGGGGACGTCTTTGACGCAGTGGACGGCGATGTCGATCCGGCCACTGGTCAGGGCGTTGTCGATCTCTTTGCTGAAGGCTCCTTTGCCGCCGATCTCGGCTAGGTCGCCGGGCCACAGGTCGGCGCTGACCTGTGTGGGCACGATCTCGATGGGGATGCCGGGCGCGATCCTGGTGATCATGTCGGCGACATGGTTGGCCTGGATTTTGGCCAGGGTGGAGGTGCGGGTGCCGATCCGGAGCGGGGTGTTGGCGAATCGGTTGAGGAACACGTCGGTCATGGGATCGAGGCTCTCTGTAAGAGAAGTTATGGCTACGGGGTGTGGCGAAGTGAAGGTGTGCTGATGGCCATCGGATGGTGTCCCTGTCAACGCCTCCGGCGGGACACCATCATCGCGGCCGGCTCATGAGGGGTTCACTGGTTCGGCGTAGTGCGTGCCGAGCCGTCCGGCGATGCGGCGCGCAACCCGCGGCACATCGTCCGTCGGCGCCTGATCGGCGGGCTCTTCGAGGAAGCAGGCACCCCAGCAGAAGACCGTGCCCGCCTGATCAGCCCACACGGTCAGCCCGGCGCCGATGATGAGGCGGGGCTGTCCCTCGTCGTAGGAGATCTCCGGGTAGATGCGGTGGGCGTGCAACTCGGTCCGCAGATGCTTGAGAGCCGCGACGGCGCCGGTGTGCCAGGTGGCCACGTTCAGCCGGTCGCCTGCCGGGGTGCCGTGGGACGGGATCAAGGCCGGCCTCTTTCCTGCGGGGCGGGGTGGGGGCCCGGGACTCGTTCGTCGCCCCCGATGGGCAGCACGCGGGGGTGGGGGACGAGCCCCAGGGCCAGGAGCGGCGGTGGTGGGATCCGCTGCAGCTCGGCTTCTGCCTGCTGCATGAGGTCCCACAGTTCAGCGGCGCTGGCCGCGTGGACGATGCGGCACCCGTTGGGGTCGATGCACTGCCAGGCCTCGAAACGGCGGTGGCGCAGGCTCCACATGACCAGCCAGGTCGGCGCGTACTCCTGCACCTGTTTCGCGGCTCGGACCGCGTCGGCGTCAGCGCGGGACAACATGGTCGGCCAGGATCACGTCGGCCAGCAGCGGCAGCTCGCTGTCCAGCAGCGAGGTGGCGGGGCGGGCGCGCAGGATCTCGTAATGTGCGGCGAGATGCTCGGCAGCCGTGGTCAGCGTCAGCTCGGAGCTGAGTGCGGGCGCGCCGGAGTCGCTGAGTTCGGGGCTGGTCCACCAGAAGCTTTCGCTGTCGGTGTAGGCGAGCAGTCCTCGGTAGACGGAGAGGATGGCGTTGCCGGACTGCAACTCGTGGACATCGGCTGAGATGCCGTAGACGTTGGCCAGCACCGCGGCCAGGTCCTCAGCGTGCCGCACAGCTGGGCTCTTGGCCTTCGCTCCTGACGGTAACCGCATTGGGAGTGACACATGGGTGACGCTAAGTAAGAGAGTCTCTGCCAGGGGACACACTTCGTGCCCCCTGGTTACGGTCAGACCAGAAGCTCGATTCGGTCGGCCAACGCGCGTGCCTGCGATCGGAGAGACGCCGGGCCGTCGATCAAGTCCATCGTCATCCGGCGGGCATACCCGTTGTACTTCATCGTCTCGGGTGCGGTCTGCTGGGCGAGTTCCAGCGTGCCGAGCACAGCCGCGTGATCGCGCCGAAGGTGGTGAGCGCGGGCAACCTCGATCAGATGCCGGCCTCGACGGGGCCTGGACGGGATTGGTGCGGCGAACGCGGCCTCAGCTTGCCGCGCGGACTCGCCGCTCTGGTGCAGTTCCACAGCGATCGTGACGGCATGCGGCGCCATGATGATCCGGGAGAAGCTTGTCCACGGCTGGTAGTAGGTCTCTGGGAGGCGCTCGGCGACGCGGGCCGCTTCTTCCCAATGCAGCCACGCATCGCCGCTCTCGCCGAGCCGGGCAGAGGTGAAGGCCAACTCAAAGGACAGGGCCCCCCACATCGCCCGCAGGTTAAGTTTGTCCTCGGACATCGCGGGCTCGATCGTGGCCAATACCTGGTGGTTGAGATGCTGGGCTGCTTCGAAATCTCCGGTGTCGCGGTGCGCTGCTACCAGGAACCAAGCCGCACATGTGAGTGCAAGCGGGTCTTCGGACTCTTGCGCGGCCAGCAGCGCGCGATCTGCGACCCGCCACAGTAGATCCTGAGCAGGCTGGTAGGCGAGGAACATCTGAGTCAGGCCGTAGGTCTCGGTGAGCAGGGCGAGCGCTCGCCGCCGATCGGCGTCCTGGTAGAGCGCCGCCGCGAGTTGTACGTCCCGTAGAAGGTCCGGCAGGAGCTCCCCGAGGGCGGTCCGGTGGTCGGGGGCGGCATGTCGGGCTCGCCACGCCGCATCCAGGCGGGCCCGCAACGTCGTCAGCGGCTGGACCGTGCCGACCGGCAGTAGCGGAGCGAAGTTGATGGCTGTCCGTACGGCTTCGAGAGCGGGGTGGCCTGGTCCGGTGAACATCCGCACAGGCATGGACTGATCTCCCGTCAGCTCGGACAGGTCGCGGACACGGAGCGCCTCGGCGAGCTGAATGAGGATTGGTAGGCGCGGATTCTGTTGGAGGCGTCCGCTCTCCACTTGCTTTAGCCATGATTCGGATTTGCCGACCAGGCCGGCTAGGACTTCCCGTGTCATGCCGCGCCGTATTCGTAGGGCGCGGATCCTTTGTCCCACGGTGAGTACCGGACCGAGGGGTTCGTTGGTAGCGTTGCTCATAGGCCCTGCACCTTCCTGAGCGTCTCGACAACCTCAGGCTACGGTGCAGGGCCTTCGTCATGCTAGGAAGCGACTCAGGCCGCGCTGAGACGACGAACGCCCCCACCCCGACGAGCAGGGCAGGGGCGCCAGCAGACTCCGCTACTGCACGATCTTGCCGAGAGCCGCCTCGAACGCTTCGGCCTGCTGCGGCGTCAACTCCTTCGACACCCGCAACAGGACAGGACCCGCCACGTAGTCGTACTCGCCGAGCACAGGGAGCTTCTCGCCGATCCCCTGGATATAGTCGGCCCGCTGCTCCGCCTGCTCCGCGTCCTCGAACACTTCGACGCTGCCGCCAAGCCCCACATCCCCCTCTTTGCCGCTGGCCACCTTGGAGGCGTCGACGCGTTGGTCGGTGAACGACGCCTTGGAGGTGTAGCCGTTCGGGCGGCCCAGCAGCTTGTTCGGGTCGGTGTCCGCGGTGTAGGTCACGGTGAGCGTGACCGGCAGGCCCTGTTCGGTGATGGCCTTGACGACACCGGCGGCGTCGAGGTCGGTGGTGGGGCCGCCGCACGCGGTGAGGGTGAACAGCAGCGCCGCGGCGGCGGTGAGAGCGGAGGGGAGACGCACGGGCGAGTTCCTTCGGGGGGTGAGGGATAGAGCGCCTGTGAGACGGCTGGGGACGGTCCCGGGTTGCCATCTCGTCCACTAACGGACACCACGGCGGTCGGTGTGTCTGTACAGGTGTGGCACCCTCGCGGAGGGGGAGTGATGACGTTGCCGCAGCGAGGATCATTCATCGCCGACAGGGAGAGTTGGCCGGCGGACTAGCGTGAAGAGAGCCCCGCTCGTCACGAAAGACGAGGGGGCTCCGTGTTCTCGGCCGGATTCGAACCGGCGTCTGGGGCTCCCCGAGGGGATGCCCCGATCCTAGGCCGCTGGACGACGAAAACACCTGTGATCAACTTACAGGCTGCGTGGTGACCAGCACCACGCAGGCCAACTCAGCATTACCGGCGCACTTCTCCCTTGCCGCCGCACCGGGGCGCGGCCCACTGTCCAGGGCCGATTGAGCATGGGAGCCTCTCAGGCTGCCGAACGGATCGCGTTCACCCCCTACTCCCGCAAAGCCCTTGCAGTCGCCGAAGAGCTGGTCAGGCAGAGCGGCGCCCCTGCTATCGGCTGCGAGCATCTGCTCATCGGCCTCGTCCGAGTCGGCAGAGGAACTGCAGCGGCTGCGCTCAACGACGCCGGTTTCGACCCCGCGGTCCTCGACAGTGACGGGTAGCTGCACCTGCCGGGCATCCTGTCATAGCGGGAACAGGGGGCTCGGTAGTATCAGCGGAATTTTCAACGGATAGTGAGTCACGAACGCCGCACCCGTGGTTGCGGTCTCGCTGGATCCCTAGACCAGGTAGACGGGTGCGAGGTCGACGAATATGCGGTAGTCCGTGATCAGGCCATCGTCGCGGGTGCGCCAGATCGATACGGCTACGACGCTGACATCCTTGCCGTCGAGCCGCCGGTAGGTCACCTCGGTCTCGGCGATGATGTCGGCATCCACCTGCCAGTTCCTGACGATCCGGTGCCGCAGGCCGCCGATGGTGGAGAAGAATGCCCGCAACCCGGCGGCGATGGCCTCACGTCCCGCCATCGGCTCGGCATTGCCGAACACCAACGTGGCGTCCTCGGCCAGCAACCGCACGAACTCTCTGACGTCGAACGAGTCGACTGACTGGAAAACGCGTCGCACCACATCGTCGGTCATGCCGATCCTTCCTCGCACAGTCGGGATCACTGCTGGGGACGATACGGGGCGAAGGGCGACGCGCAACTATCGCCAAGGTGGCTATCTCATCGCCACAAGGCTCGCCGAAGATCTCCGAATCCGGGGCGCGGCATCGTGGCCGGGCCCGGCGCGGCGGCCATTCGGAATCACTCAGAACGACACGAGAAGCAGCGCGAAACGATGAGAACCAGTGAACGCCAAAAGCCGGGCTCGGAATGCCTTCCAGGAGACCACCGCTGGTCGGTCACCATGGTGGATCAGACCTCGATGCCTTGACCGGTCCAGCCCCTAATGGGGGTGAATCGAGTCTGCCTGGCCAGGCCGACTCGATTCGGTACGCCGCCGTCAGGTGAGCGCTGACCGCCTCCGGGTTGTTGAGCTTTAAGGCCAGACCGTGCCCCTGACCGGTGGCCGGGAGGGGTGATCTCCGGTGGGATGTCGTGCCCGGCTCCTCACGGTGGTCGTGAGTGCTGATCCTCAGGGCGAGACGGTTCTCCCGGAGGGCTTACATCCTCCGGATGTAGGGCCCAACGAGGAGCCGGCCTATGGGGCGTTGCCGGTGACGGTGCACACCCCGTACGGGCCATTCGCGACGTCCTCCCACATGACTTCGTCATCGACCGTGATGCGGCACGTCACCGCCCCTTTGGCGCCTGCGTTTTGCGCCCACAGGTACAGGTATGGGGTGTCGTTGACTTTGATCTCTTTGCTGTACGGCAGGGGCACGCCCTGCTCTTGCTTGATGTCGTACTTCACGCTGTAGGTGATGTTGCCCGCGCTGGTGGCCCCGTCGCTGCCGATGGCTTCGAACAGCACCGTGTGCGCACCCGACGTGTTCTCCTGCTCCTTCTGTACGGCGGGCGGGCTGTTGTGGCTGAGCTGCGTGCGCCCCGCGTTGGGCTCGGGGTCGTTGAGGGCGCTGAACCCGGCGCTGACGATGCCGCTGACGACGAGCACCCAGTAGAGGATCCATAGGCCGGTGAGGATCCAGCCGAGGATGACGCCGGCCAACGCCATGCTGTGGCCGTCGGTACGATCCCTCCTGATTTGGCCGAGGGCCACATGTCCGAACACCACGGCCAAGATCGATGTGAATCCGCAGGTGATGAACCCGGTAAGGCCGAGCACAAGGCTGGCGACGGCGAGCCCGTTGGTTTTCGGCCGCGGGGCCGCGTACCCGTAGCCGTATCCGGGTGGGGGCTGCTGGCCATAGCCAGGCGGGTAGCTCACGGGTTCTCCACATTTCGGGGGTACGCGTGGGACGCCTGTTACCTATGAACGGTTGTCGCCGTGGCCGAATCCGGTCACCTGCTGTCCGATGCGCTGTACGAACATCGCTCTCGGACGCTCCACAGGATGAAAAATATGCCGTGGTGGCCGTCGTCAACACGCGGTGGCTCACTCTGCTGTGAGCGCCTCCGGCGGGGGACTTCGGCTCCGAGATGATCCACGACAGGGCCAACCCGTGGCGGGCTAAGGTGGTGAATCTGCTCGTCTCGTCTGTCATCGCCCAGGTGGAGCCCTGCAGACCGACTTCTCCGGCGCAGGCCCGGGTCCGTGCACGTAGGCCAACCAGCGCATGAGGAAGGTCACCGGGAACATGGACACACGACGCCGAGCTCGCCCCGCCGTCCCTCCGGGGTGGGTGATGGCAGACGAGACGGTCAGGGCAAAAGGCGGTGCGGAAAGCTCTTCCGACCTCGATAGGATTCACGCGCACTTCGATGTGTTTTGATATATAAAATTCGGAAGGGACTTGTGACGAGCAGTCGGGTTGCTTTAAGGGAAGCCTGCGCGCGATGGGTTGTGATTCCGCTTACCGGGATTGTGTTGATCACATTGTCGGCTTGCGGAGCGTCCGAGGAAGAGCGTTTTGCGCGATCTGCGGAGAGTATGGAGCAGGTGGCGCGTACGGTGAAACCGGATGCGAGGTCAGCGGACGAGCCTCGCCAGATCGGATTGTTTGAATTCACTTCAATCTACCGATACGAGGATCTGGTGTACTTCCAATTGAGCCCCCGGGCGGACGTAGATCCGTATGGCTACGTCTGGAGCCCGAAAGGCGAACCCGTGGATTCTCCTGACGACGCGGCTGCGCAGTCTTTTGAACATGTGCAGGGTCCTTGGTATCGGTGGAGCGAGAGCTGGTAGGGGTCGGGAGAACGGCGGATCGGTCAGTGACGGCGGTCGCCATCGAATGACATGGCGACCTGATCACGGTCATTACTGGTTGGGTACGGCAACGCGGCTACGGGGGAGACCGCGTTGCCGTAGGTCGTTCGTCCTGACGCGGTCCTCGTTCGGGCCGGGGGCGGCGCAGCGTGACCTCGGGGCCCTCATCCGGGGCGCTTGGCACGGGCCTGGCGGTAGCGGGTGGGGGAGGCGCCGAACTCGGCGACGAACGACTGTCGAAGGCTCTCGGCGGAGCCGAACCCGCAGCGGGTCGCGATGTCCGCCACGGAGAGCGATGATGAGACGAGGAGTCGCTCGGCCGCCTGCGTGCGTGCCTGCCTGATGAAGCGACCAGGCGTCTGGCCCAAGTGCTCCAGGCTGAGCCGAGTCAGGTGACGCTCGCTTACGTTCAGCCGGGCAGCCAGCGTCGTGGGGCTCAGATCACCGTCTAGGTTGTTGACAATGTGGTCGACCACCTGCCGAATCAGCGGATGTTCCGGCGGCGGCGCGCCCACGAACATGCTGATCTGCGCCTGGTCGCCCGGCCGCTGCAAGTAGGTCACCAGGGCACGCGCCACGATGCGGGCCAGGTGAGGGCCGTGGTCCTCCTCGATGAAGGCAAGTGTCAGGTCCAGGGCGCTGGTGACGCCTGCCGCGGTCGACACGTGTCCCTCGCGGATGTAGAGCGGGCCGGGATCAACCGTGACGTTGGGATGGTGGGCGGCGAGCGTTCCCGCGTACCTCCAGTGCGTGGTGGCGCGCCGCCCGTCCAGCAGTCCGGCGGCGGCCAGCAGGGTCGCGCCCGTGCACACCGATGCCACCCGCCTGCTGACCGCGGCCAGCCGACGTATGTGGGCCAGGAGCACGGGATTTTCCGCGGCGACCTCGTGACCGACCCCACCGGAGACGACCAGGGTGTCGAGCGGCCCGGTGATGCGTTCAAGGGCTTCCTGGCTTTCCAGCGTCAAACCCGAGTCGCAGGGCAACGACCTGCCACCCGAGGTGGCGAGGCGTATTCGGTAGGGAGGAGCCGCCCCCAACTGGTTGGCCATATGGAGCGGCGTGGTCACCGAGGCGATGTCCAGTAACTCTGACTGTGGATATCCGATCACGACGGTCAGCCGCTCGTCCATGAGTGCCCATTCTGCTGGGGAACCGACACGAATCCCAAGTTTACCGACAGGACCGAGGCCGGCCATGGTTCGCGCGACCGGCAGGTCGTTGGATCTGAAGCGCAAGGAAAGCCATGCGGCCACCGAGGTCGTGGTATGCGCGTGGCGGGGACGCAGCCATCGGCGATGGAAACGGAGAGGCACGAATGCACGTCAACAAGCTCGTCGTCGCGACGTTGTTCCTGACCGTCAACTCGATCGCGGGAGGAGTCGCGGGCGCAAGTCCCGTACCGGCGCAGCAGTCTACGGCCACTCTCTCCGCGTCGTTCGCCGTTACCTGCGGAAGCAGCCGGCCGCCCAGTGGCTACTATTACGATTCCACCTATGCGAACCCCAACGCGTGTCTGAAATGCCAGTCGGCAGGTGCCTTCTACGAGGTCACCGGAAAGTGGCGCGCCTACTGCCGGAGAGTGAACAACTCGAACGGCGCGGTCGCATGGGCCGACCTCCATCTCTTCTGCGTGGCATGCAGAAGTGCCGGCACGAGTCCGCACATCAATGGGGTAAGGCCCTCGGCGGAGTCAGCGTGACCAGGACCTGAGCCTGCGGGACATCGCCTCAGGGCGTGTCATCACCAAGGGCAAGAAGGAGAGCCGGTACCGAGGCGTCAGCGGTCATGTCGATGTCGATGGCGGTTCGGCGGCTTCGAGGCGTTCGGCTTGACGTGCACATGCGTATCGCGCCGAGTCGAAATCAGCTCGGCAAGCACAGGACAACGCGCACAGGAAAGGGCGGGATCGAATGGTGAAAGTCTCTCGTACGGCCATCGCGGCAGCCGTGACCGCTGCGGCAACCGGATTTACCATCCTCGTCGCGTCGCCGGCGCAGGCCGACTATTCCGACTGCATCTCATACCTCGAAGGAGGGAGGTATCAGATAAGCCCCCCGAGAAGGGACGCCTGCCGGGTCGGCGCCACTTCCGCGGCCGGAAGCTGGTTCCTCTGCTGGGACGGCCTCGTGGACACGCGAATTCCGTCGAGGGTGGCCGCAGCGGCCTGTGATCGGGCGAAACAGTAGTGGCGGTGCGTTTCACGAACCCCCTCGGACAGACACTCGGCGACAGGAGTGCCTACAGCGGCCGAGCGCATCCGTGGTCCGCGCCATGGACGTAAATGGCCGCGGTGCCGTGTCGATCTCGAATTCGATCAGGTATCAGGAGCGAGTCATGGGCAAGAAGCGAATACTGACCGGGCTGATCGTGGCCGGCGTCATCGGAACATTCCCCATCGCCGCCACGCCCGCCCAGGCGTCGACGTCACCTGCGGTGATGGCCGACTACTGTGACAGGAACCCGCCTGGATCCGGTTCGGTACCCGGGGACCGGTTCGCGGGCGAGCGCCCGGTCGCCTGCGGAAAATGCTACGAACAAGGACTCTATCTGCGGGCGAAGGGCCAGATCTCACAATTCTGGTGTGAATACTTTAACGTCTTTAAATATGCAAGGATGTACGTCAAGTAACGAACGAATCCGCCGGTCCGCGGCGCACCGCTCCCCGCGCACGCGAAGAAGCTCCCCCGCCTACGACGACGCGGTTACGCGGGGGAGCCGACGGCTTCAGGCCTGCTTCGACGGCGTCCGGCCGTGCCGGGGAGGCCACCCGTTCGACTCCATCATCCTGGGTCAGTGACGTAGCAACTGGACGATGGCGACGGTACCCACCGCCACGATGAGGATGCGCAGCACCGCGGGGCTGAGGCGGCGGCCTATTTTGGCCCCGACCGGGCCGCCGAAGGCGGAACCGGCCGCGATGAGCACGACGGCCATCCAGTCGAAATCCGCGGAGAAGAGGAAGAAGAGCGCAGCGGCGGCGTTGACGACGGCCACCAGGACGTTCTTGACGGCATTGAGACGTTGCAAGGTCTCGTCGAGGAGTACCCCCATCAGGGACATGTAGATGATTCCCTGGGCGGCGGGGAAGTAGCCGCCGTAGACGCTGGCGAGTGTCAGTCCGGTGAGAAGCAGCGGGCCTTCGTCGGGGCGGGCGGAACCGCTGGTGCGTTCGCGGCGGCGCCGTACGCTTCTGCTGATCCGGGGCTGGAGGATGACCAGGACGAGGGCGAGGCCCACCAAGGCGGGCACGATCTTCTCGAACGCCGTGGTGGGCAGGGCCAGCAGAAGCGTGGCGCCCGTGAGGCCGCCGAGCAGGGCGCCGACGCTCATCTTCAGGATGCGCCGGCTCTGGCCGCTGAGCTCCGCGCGATAACCGATGGCCCCGCTGATGGAGCCGGGTATCACGCCGAGTGCATTGGAGACCGCGGCGGTGACGGCCGGCATTCCGGTGGCGAGCAGAACGGGAAAGGTGATCAGTGACCCGGAGCCGACCACGGTGTTGATGGCGCCGGCGCTGACGCCGGCCGCGAAGACGGCGAGCATCTCCCACGGCGTCACGCCGTCTCCTCCCTCGCGGGATCGGCGTCCATGCCCGGCCAGGCGGCGCGTGTGGGCCATGCTTCGCGGCGTACCGGACCGAGCGACCCCGGAACCAGCGACCCGGTGGCGGCCCGGCCGGTTGTGCGGACGGAGTCGCAGACCGAGGAGCACAACGCGACGGTGACGCCTGCCGCGGCCAGGGCGGGCGACAGGGTGGGCGATTCCGTCTGACGGCCGGTGTCCGGCGAGGTTCTCACGCGGCAGACGCTAAACCGGAAATACTTCGGCGCTCGGCGAAGTATCCCGACCCCGGACGAGGTGACGCTCTACCTGCCGGCCGAGTGGTCGGGGCATCGAGACCACCTTCGGCCTGAACGCCGTCCTCGGCAGCCTGCGGGCACGCCTCGCAGCGCTTCGGCGCGGGACCTTTCCCTTTATAGCCGCATATGCCCTGCCTATGAATATTGACGTTTTCTTGACGCCTGGCCATGAATCGATGGGCTCTGACATCAGTAGTGTGCATTGCGTCTTTACGGATACTTGATGTGGGGGGCCGACAGTGGCCGGCAGGACTGGGCCACTACAGACGTGGCTGCTCAAGGGCTTACAGACCGACCGTGAGCAGATAGAGCACGGTCCGCACAAGAAGCACACGTGGTGGCAGGTCATGTGCCTCACGGGCGTCGACTACTTCTCCACCCTCGGTTACCAGCCGGGCATCGCGGCGCTCGCGGCCGGCGCGCTGTCACCGCTGGCGACGCTGCTGCTGGTCATGCTCACCCTGTTCGGGGCGCTGCCCGTCTACCGCAGGGTCGCGGAGGAGAGCCCGCACGGCCAGGGCTCGATCGCGATGCTGGAAAAGCTGGCCCCGCAGTGGTGGGGCAAGTTGTTCGTGCTCGCTCTACTCGGGTTCGCCGCCACCGACTTCGTCATCACGATGACGCTCTCGGCCGCCGACGCGACGGCCCACATCCTGGAGAACCCGTTCGTCCCCGACTTCCTGTCGGGCCAGCGGGTGCTGGTCACGCTCGTGCTGCTCGCCCTGCTCGGCGGGGTGTTCCTGATGGGCTTCAGCGAGGCGATCGGCATCGCCGTCGTCCTCGTGGGCGTCTACCTCGTGCTCAACGCGATCGTGGTGGCTGTGGCCGTCACGCACGTGCTCGATGCCCCCAACCTGGTCATCGACTGGCAACACGCGCTGACCACGACCTACACCAGCCCGATGGCCATGATCGGGCTTTCCCTGCTGGTGATGCCGAAGCTCGCGCTGGGCCTGTCGGGTTTCGAGACGGGCGTCGCGGTGATGCCGATCGTCAAGGGCGACGTCCAGGCCCGGATCAAGGGCACCAAGCGGCTGCTGACCTCGGCGGCCATCATCATGAGCGTCTTTCTGATCTTCAGCAGCCTCGTCACCACCGTGCTGATCCCGGAGCAGGAGTTCGAGGAGGGCGGCAAGGCCTCAGGGCGGGCGCTGGCATTCCTGGCGCACGGTTTCCTCGGCGACTGGTTCGGCACGTTGTACGACGTCAGCACCATCGCGATCCTCTGGTTCGCCGGGGCGTCGGCGATGGCGGGTCTGATCAATCTGGTGCCGCGCTACCTGCCCAGGTACGGTATGGCGCCCGACTGGACGCGGGCCGTACGCCCGCTGGTCCTGGTGTTCAGCGCGATCGGCTTCGCCATCACGATCATCTTTGACGCCGACGTCGAAGCCCAGGGCGGTGCCTACGCCACCGGTGTGCTCGTGCTGATCCTGTCCGCCTCCGTCGCCGTGACGCTGTCCGCGTGGCGCAAGGGCCAGACCAGGCTGATGGGCGGCTTCGCCGCCGTCTCCGCCGTCTTCGCCTTCACGCTGGTGGACAACGTGTTCGAGCGTCCGGACGGGGTGAAGATAGCGTCCTTCTTCATCGTGGCGATCATCGTGACCTCGCTCATCTCCCGGACGACCCGCTCCACCGAGCTGCGCGTCACCGAGGTGACCTATGACCCGCTGGCCAGGCAGTTCGTCAACGGGGCCTGCGGCGAGGTGCACCTGATCGCCAACGAGCCGCACGAACGTGACCAGGCCGAGTACAACGACAAGCTGCGCGAGCAGTGGCTCAACCACCGCCTGCGCAGCTCGGAGCAGGCCATGTTCGTCGAGGTGACGGTCGTCGACGCCTCGGAGTTCGAGACCGAGCTGGTCGTGCACGGCGAGGAACGCTTCGGCCACCGGATCCTGCGCTTCGAGAGTCCCACGGTGCCCAACTCGCTGGCCGCGCTCCTGCTCGACCTGCGTGACCGTACGGGCCGGATACCGCACATCTACTTCCACTGGACCGAGGGCAATCCGGTGGCGGCGATGCTGCGCTACCTGCTGTTCGGCGGCGGAGACGTACCACCGATGACCCGAGAGGTCCTCCGCCAGGCGGAACCGGACATCACCCGCAGGCCGCACGTCCACGTCGGGTGAGCCGCACTCCTCGGTGAAGCGCGGGTCCTGCCGGTCGAGGTGGCGTCGCAGGCACTCCTGTGCGCCGTTTCCGCCGTGCCGTCAAGAAGGTGTCAACAGTCGGCCTGCGGGCGTATGAAATGCGTTAAGGACGGCAAAATCTCCCAAATATCCCGCTTTTCTATGGGTGTTAGAAGAGCAAACATTCGGATTAGAGGAGTGGGGATGGCCGACGTCATCTTCGTCGCCCTGACGATCGCGTTGTTCGTGATCTTCGGGTTCGTCGTCAAGGCGGTGGAGCGCCTGTGAGCGCCATCAACGCCGTCGGCCTTGTGATGGCCGTCGGTCTGGTGATCTTCATGGTCGCGGCCCTGCTGTTCCCGGAGCGGTTCTAGTGAGTACGACAGCAGCCGGGATCATTTTCGTCGCATCCCTCATCATCGCCCTCGCGCTGACGCACAGGCCGCTCGGCGACTACATGTACCGCGTGTACTCGGGCGTCAGGCACAACGTTGTCGAGCGCGGCATCTACCGCCTGCTCGGCGTCCGCCCGGACGCCGAGCAGCGGTGGGGTGTTTACGCCCGCAGTGTGCTGGCGTTCTCCGTCGTGTCGATCCTGTTCGTGTACGGCATGCAGCGCTTGCAGGACAAGTTGTGGTTGTCACTCGGCTTCGACCCGGTGCCCGACCACATCGCATGGAACACCGCGATCAGCTTCGTCACCAACACCAACTGGCAGGCCTACTCGGGTGAGTCCACCATGGGCCACCTGGTGCAGATGGCCGCGCTGGCCGTACAGAACTTCGTGTCCGCCTCTGTCGGCATGGCGGTGGCGATCGCGCTGGTGCGCGGCTTCGCCCGCAACCGGGCTGACACCATCGGCAACTTCTGGGTCGACCTGGTGCGCGGCACGGTCCGTATCCTGCTGCCCATCGCCTTCGTCGGCGCGCTGGTGCTGGTGGCCGGCGGTCTGGTGCAGAACCTCTCCTCCCCGCATGAGCTGAGCACCCTGGCCGGCGGCACCCAGTCGATCACCGGCGGTCCGGTGGCCAGCCAGGAGGTCATCAAGGAGCTCGGCACCAACGGCGGCGGCTTCTACAACACCAACTCGGCGCACCCGTTCGAGAACGCCACCAGCTGGACCAACTGGTTCGAGATCTTCCTGATCCTGCTCATCCCGTTCGCCATGCCGCGCACCTTCGGCAAGCTGGTCGGCCAGGTCAGGCAGGGTTACGCGATCCTCGCCGTGATGGCGACCATCGCCATCACCAGTGTCGCGCTGACCAACGTCTTCGAGCTGGGCGCCAACGCCACCGTGCCGCAGGCCGTCGGCTCGGCGATGGAGGGCAAGGACGTCAGGTTCGGCGTCTCCAACTCCGCGACGTTCGCCGCGGCGACGACTCTCACGAGCACCGGCGCGGTCAACTCCTTCCACGACTCCTACACCCCGCTCGGCGGCATGATGACGCTGTTCAACATGATGCTGGGCGAGGTCGCGCCCGGCGGCGTGGGAGCGGGCCTGTACGGCATGCTCGTGCTGGCCGTGATCACGGTCTTCGTGGCCGGGCTCATGGTCGGCCGTACCCCCGAATACCTGGGCAAGAAGATCGGCGCCCGCGAGATCAAGCTGGCCTCGATGTACTTCCTGGTCACCCCGATCCTCGTGCTCGTCGGTACGGCTGTCGCCATGGGCAACGAAGCGGGTCTGGCGGCCATGCTGAACAGCGGCCCACACGGGTTCTCCGAGATCCTCTACGCCTTCACCAGCGCCTCGAACAACAACGGCTCCGCGTTCGGCGGCGTCACCGTCAACACGCCGTGGTACGACGTGGCGCTCGGCCTGTGCATGGTGCTCGGCCGCTTCCTGCCGATCATCTTCGTGCTGGCCCTGGCCGGATCGCTGGCCAGGCAGGCCCCGGTTCCCGAGTCCGCAGGCACACTGCCCACCCACCGGCCGCAGTTCGTCGGCATGGTGGTCGGCGTCACGATCATCCTGGTCGCCCTGACCTTCCTCCCGGCCCTGGCGCTGGGCCCGCTCGCAGAAGGAATCAGCTGATGTCCACCCCAGTGCTCGAGGCGCCGGGACAGGCGCCGACGCCGCAGAAGAACGGCAGGGTCGGCGGTGGTCTGCTCGACCCCAAGCAGTTGATCAGGTCACTGCCCGACGCGTTGAAGAAGCTGAACCCGGTCTCGCTGTGGCGCAACCCGGTGATGCTGATCGTGGAGATCGGCGCGCTGGCCACCACGGTCCTCGCCGCCACCAGCGAGTCGTCGTTCTTCGCCTGGGCCATCGCCGTCTGGCTGTGGCTGACGGTGGTCTTCGCCAACCTCGCCGAGGCCGTCGCGGAGGGCCGCGGAAAGGCGCAGGCCGCCACGCTCCGTGCCGCCAAGCGCGACACCACCGCCCGCCGCCTCTCCGGTTGGGCGCCGGGCGCGAACGTGTCCTCGTGGGACACCGTCGGCGCGCCGGAGCTCAAGCAGGGCGATCACGTGATCGTCGAAGCCGGGGAGATCATCCCCGGCGACGGTGACGTGATCGAGGGCATCGCCTCGGTGGACGAGTCGGCCATCACCGGCGAGTCCGCACCCGTGATCCGCGAATCGGGTGGTGACCGCTCGGCGGTGACCGGCGGCACCAGGGTGTTGTCCGACCGGATCATCGTCCGCATCACCCAGAAGCCGGGCGAGAGCTTCATCGACCGGATGATCGCCCTGGTCGAGGGTGCCGACCGGCAGAAGACGCCCAACGAGATCGCGCTGAACATCCTGCTGGCCGCTTTGACGATCATCTTTCTGGTCGCCACCGTCACCATGCAGCCGATGGCGATCTATGCCAAGAACGTCAACCCCGGCATCGCCGACTCTCTCGCCCTGACGGGCGACGGTGTCACCGGCATCGTGCTGGTCTCGCTGCTGGTCTGCCTCATCCCGACCACGATCGGCGCGCTGCTGTCGGCCATCGGTATCGCGGGCATGGACCGGCTGGTCCAGCGCAACGTCCTGGCCATGTCCGGCCGTGCGGTCGAGGCGGCAGGAGACGTCAGCACCCTGCTACTCGACAAGACCGGCACGATCACGCTGGGCAACAGGCAGGCATCGGAGTTCCAGCCCGCCTCGGGGATCTCCGCCGACGACCTGGCCGCCGCCGCGCAGCTTGCGAGCCTCGCCGACGAGACGCCTGAGGGCCGCTCGATCGTGGTCTACGCCAAGCAGGCGTACGGCCTGCGCGAACGTCAGCCAGGCGAGCTCGCTCACGCCGAGTGGGTGGAATTCACCGCCCAGACCCGCATGTCGGGGGTCAACGTCGACGGCCGGCAGGTGCGTAAGGGCGCGGCGACGGCCGTCATGAAGTGGATACGCGAGAACGGCGGCCGCGCGACCGAGGAGGTCGGCCACCTGGTCGACGGCATCTCGGCCTCGGGCGGCACCCCGCTGGTCGTCGGCGAGATCGCCGACGGTAAGGCGCGGGTGCTGGGGGTCATTCATCTCAAGGACGTCGTCAAGCAGGGCATGCGCGAGCGGTTCGACGAGATGCGCCGGATGGGCATCCGCACCGTCATGATCACCGGTGACAACCCGCTGACGGCCGGGGCCATCGCCAACGAGGCGGGAGTGGACGACTTCCTGGCCGAGGCGACTCCCGAGGACAAGCTCGCGCTGATCAGGTCGGAGCAGGAGGGCGGCCGGCTGGTCGCGATGACCGGTGACGGTACCAACGACGCGCCCGCGCTCGCGCAGGCCGACGTCGGGGTGGCGATGAACACCGGCACGTCGGCCGCCAAGGAGGCCGGCAACATGGTCGACCTCGACTCCAACCCGACCAAGCTCATCGAGATCGTCGAGATCGGCAAGCAGCTGCTCATCACCCGCGGCGCGCTGACCACGTTCTCGATCGCCAACGACATCGCCAAGTACTTCGCGATCATTCCCGCGATGTTCGCGGCGGTCTATCCCGGCCTGGACGCGCTGAACATCATGCGTCTGGCCAGCCCGCAGTCGGCGATCCTGTCCGCGGTCGTCTTCAACGCGATCATCATCGTGGCGCTGATCCCGCTCGCCCTGCGGGGGGTGCGTTACCGCCCCTCCAGCGCGTCGAAGCTGCTCAGCCGCAACCTCTGCGTATACGGTCTGGGCGGCATCATCGCGCCCTTCATCGGCATCAAGCTGATAGACCTTCTCATCCACCTCCTTCCGGGGATGTCGTAAATGAAACACATGCCCATCTGGATGCACAGATACCTCGCCGCGCTCCGCACGCTGCTCGTCCTGACCCTGCTCACCGGTGTCCTCTACCCGCTGGTGGTCACCGGCATCGCCCAGGTCGCCTTCAACGACGGGGCCAACGGTTCCCTCGTGAAGAAGGACGGAAGGGCGGTGGGCAGCGCGCTCGTCGGCCAGAACTTCACGGACGCCGCGGGCAGGCCCGTCGGGAGGTACTTCCAGAGCCGGCCGTCCGTGGCCGGCGACGGCTACGACATGCTCTCCACCGCCGCGAGCAACCTGGGACCCGAGGACATCGTGGACGTCCTGCCCGTTCCGGGTGCCAGGGGCGGCGAGGGCAGGCGGAGCCTGCTCACCCAGGTCTGTGCCCGCTCCAGGGCCATCGGGGAACTGGAGGGCGTCAGCGGTGCCCGGCCGTACTGCACGCCCGACGGCGTCGGCGCCGTGTTGAAGGTCTTCCCGGCGGTCGGCACCCCGACCAGGGCCGTCAGCGTCAACCAGGCCTGCCCCGCGTCCCCGTTCGTCGCCGAGTACCGTGGTGTCAGGGTCGAGTGCGATAGACCCGGCGAGAGCTACGCGGCCGGCCGCACCGTTCCGGTCCGCGGCACGACGGTCCGGGCGGTCGTGCCCGCCGACGCGGTCACCGCCAGTGGCTCCGGCCTTGACCCGGACATCTCGGTCGCCTACGCCGAACTCCAGGCGGCCCGCGTGGCCAGGGAGCGCGGAGTGCCCGTGGAGAGGGTCAGGCAGCTGATCGCGGAGAACACCACGGGCCGCACCCTCGGTTTCATGGGCGAACCCGCGGTGAACGTCCTCGCGCTCAACCTGGCGCTCGACAGAGGTTGACCTCCGCCCCGGTGCCGGGGACCGGGGTCTCCACACTCAAGGAGATGTGATGAACCAGAGACGGGGGCGGCTGCGCATCTACCTCGGAGCCGCCCCGGGGGTCGGCAAGACCTACATGATGCTCTCCGAGGGCCACCGCCGCCTCATGAGAGGCACCGACGTGGTCGTGGGCTTCGTCGAGACCCACGGCCGTCCCCGTACCGCGGAACTGCTCGAGGGCCTGGAGATCGTCCCGCGCAGGAGCATGGGCCACCGTGGATGCACGTTCACCGAGCTCGACGTGGACGCCGTCATCGCCAGGAGACCCAAGGTCGCGCTGATCGACGAGCTGGCCCACACCAACGTGCCCGGCTCGCGCAACAGCAAGCGCTGGCAGGACATCGAGGAGATCCTCGACGCGGGCATCGACGTCATCTCCACGGTCAACATCCAGCACCTGGAGTCGCTCAACGACGTGGTCGAGGAGATCACCGGGGTGGTCCAGCGCGAGACGATGCCCGACGAGGTGGTGCGCCGAGCCGACCAGGTGGAGCTGGTGGACATGGCCCCGGAGGCACTGCGCCGCCGGATGGCGCACGGCAACGTCTACGCGCCGGAGAAGGTCGACGCGGCGCTGTCGAACTACTTCAGGGTCGGCAACCTGACCGCACTGCGCGAGCTGGCCCTGCTCTGGGTCGCGGGCAAGGTCGACGAGCAGCTCGACCGCTACCGCGCCGAGCACGGCATCTCCGGCACCTGGGAGGCGCGGGAGCGCGTCGTGGTCGCGCTGACCGGCGGCCCGGAAGGCGACACGCTGGTGCGCCGGGCCGCCAGGGTCGCGGCCAGGAGCAAGGGAGCCGACCTGCTGGCCGTGCACGTCACGCGCGCCGACGCGCTGGCCGGAGTGGATCCGGCGAGCATGGTCCGCCAGCGCACGCTGGTGGAGGACCTGGGCGGCACCTACCACCAGGTCGTCGGCGACGACATCCCGCGCGCACTGCTCGACTTCGCGCGCGGCGTCAACGCCACCCAGCTGGTGCTGGGAGCGTCCCGGCGCGGCAGGTTCGCCCAGATCCTCTCCCGGGGGGTCGGGGTGACCACGATCGCGCAGTCGGGGTCCATAGACGTTCACATGGTCACCCACGAGGAGATGAAGAAAGGGCGCGACCGAGCCCCGTCGCGGACCGCGCTGACCCGCCCCAGGCGGGTGGCCGGCTGGGTCATCGCGATGCTCGGGCTGCCGGTCCTGGCCCTGGGGCTGCACCTGCTCCGCGACGGGGTGAACCTGCCGAGCGACATACTGCTCTTCCTGCTCACGGTGATCGTGGTCGCCCTGGTGGGCGGCATGTGGCCGGCCGTCACCGCGGCCGTGTTCGGCTTCCTGCTGCTCAACTACTTCTTCACGGAGCCGCTCGCCGGCTTCACCATCGCGGACCCGGAGAATCTGTTCGCGCTGAGCGTCTACGTGCTGGTGGCCGTCATGGTGAGCGCCGTCGTCGACCTCGCCGCCCGCAGGACCAGGGAGGCGGCCCGCGCCCGTGCCGACGCGGAGATCCTCTCCACTCTGGCGGGACACGTGCTCCGCGGCGAGCACGTGCTCGCCTCGCTGCTCGCCCGGCTGAGGGAGACCTTCGGCCTGTCCTCGGTCACCCTGCTGGAACGTACCGGAGAGCCGGTGCCCGAGGACCAGGCCGACCCCGAGGCATGGCGGATCGTCGCCGCCGCCGGCGTCGACGTGCCCTGCACCTCGCCCGGCGCCGCGGACACCGACGTGGTCATCGACGAGCGGCTCGTCCTCGCCGTACGGGGCAGGCTGCTCGAGGCCTCCGACCGGCGGGTGCTGGAGGCTTTCGCCGCCGAGGCGGCCGTGGCCCTGCGGCAGGACCGGCTGGAGGAGGAGGCGGAGCAGGTCAGGCCGCTGGCCGAGGCCGACAGGATGCGTACCGCGCTGCTCGCCGCGGTCAGCCACGATCTGCGCACCCCGCTCGCCTCGGCCAGGGCTGCCGTGGAGGGCCTGCGAGCCACCGACGTCGACTGGTCCCCCGAGGACAGGGCGGAGTTGCTCGCCACCGCCGACGAGTCCCTGGCCAAGCTGGACCGTCTGGTCGCCAACCTGCTCGACATGAGCCGGCTGCAGGCGGGGGTGCTCGGGGTGGCGCTGGAGGCGACCGCGCTGGAGGAGGTCGTGCCACGCGCCATCGACGATCTCGGCGAGCTGTCCCGGCGGATCGAGGGTGACGTCTCCGCCGAGCTGCCCGAGGTCGTCGCCGACCAGGTTCTGCTGGAACGCATCCTGGTCAACCTCATGTCGAACGCCGTCCGCTACAGCCCCGAGGACATGAAGGTCCTCGTCACGGCCAGCAGGCACGGCGACCACGTGGAGATCCGCGTCGTCGACCGCGGCACGGGCATACCGTCCGAGGCCTACGACCGGATCTTCATGCCCTTCCAGCGGCTCGGCGACCGCGACAACCACACCGGTGTCGGCCTGGGCCTCGCGCTCTCCCGGGGGCTCGCCGAGGCGATGGGCGGCACGCTGCTTCCTGATGAGACGCCCGGGGGCGGTCTCACCATGATCCTGACGCTTCCCGTCTCCCCGGACTCGCGGGTGCACCTCGCCGAGGAGGGCATGTGACCCGGGTCCCGATCGCCGAGGGCCGTGCGGGCCGCCCCCCGCCCGGGCGGGGGGCCCCGCCCCCG
>NZ_JBEOZN010000084.1:0-45250 GCF_040298085.1 Streptosporangium sp. NPDC001681
TCGCGCAGCCGGCGCAGCGAGGCCACGCACCGCTCTCGCGGCCAGAAGTCGTGGCCCATCATGAAACAGGTGAGCACCTCCACCTTCTCCAGGCGGGGGTCCGGGGCCAGGTCGCGCACGTCCGCCTCGATGAAGTCGAAGCGCCCGCCGAAGCCCTCGGCGGCCACGTTCTCCGCGGCGTCGCGGAGGGCGTCGGGCGCGATGTCGATCCCGATGCCCTGGACGTTGGGATAGCGGCTCGCGATCTGCGCCAGGCGCCCGCCGCTGCCGCACCCGAGGTCCGCGACGGTGCCGAAGTCGAAGTCGAGCGCCTCCATCGCCTCCCAGAAGACCGGGTCGAACGAATGCCGGTTGATGTCCTTGCAGGCGTAGCTGATGGCCACGGCGTTGCGCCGGTAGAAACCACCGACCCTGTTCTCGTTGCGGACGATGCCCGGCATGTTCGCGAACAGCTCGGCGCAGCCGATGGTCAGCCAGTGGAAGAACGCCTTGTCCCGGTAGACCTCGGCGAACGCCGACCCGGCACGCACCGTGTCCTCGTCGTCGCGGACCACCACGCCGGCCGAGCCGAGCGCGGCGAACATGCTCCGCATGGACGGCAGATGCAGGTTGTGCTTCTCACAGAACGCGGGGACGTCGATCACGCCGCGGTCGTTCAGGACGTCGAACGCGCCCACCTCCCACGCGGCGGCGATCGCGAACCCGGCCACGGTGGAGTTGAAGATGTCGGCGGACAGCCCCGTGCCGTCGGAGGACGGGCCGAATCCGGTCGCGTGTGCGGTCATCAAGCTCTCCTTCAAGCGGGCATCGGCGAAGGCGACACGACCGTCGCGTTCAGCGAGCCGGTACAGGCGGGAAAGGTCCCGGCTCGCGGGCCGGGGAGGGGTCACACGATCCGCACGTCCGGGACGTACAGGATCCACTTGCCGCCCGCGTCCCGGAACTCCTGCTCCTTCGCCATGATCTCCTCGGCGTGGTTCCAGGCGAACAGCAGGGCGTAGTCGGGGTAGGGCCGTGAGAAGTCCGCGGGCGTCCGCACCGGGATGTGCGTACCCGGGGTGAGCCGCCCCTGCTTGGTGGGGGTGCTGTCGCAGACGAAGGAGACCAGGTCGGGCCCGATGCCGCAGAGGTTCGTCACGGTCGCGCTCTTCGCCGTGGCGCCGTACCCGACCACCGACCTCCCCTCGTCGCGAAGGCGGCGCAGCAGTGACGTGAGGTCCTCGCGGATCTTCAGCACGTTCTCACCGAACCGGCGCAGCGTGGCCATCTCGCCGAGCCCGCGCGCGTCCTCCTCCGCCAGCAGTTCGGCCACCGCGGCGGACGGCTGCCGCGACCCGGCGGGAGCCAGCGTGTAGCGGACCTCCCCGCCGTGCACCGGGAGCCGCTCCACATCCACCAGTTCCAGCCCGTGTGCGGCGGCCATCGCGCCGACCGACCGCACGGTGAAGAAGAAGAAGTGCTCGTCGTAGATCTGGTCGAACGAGGTCCGTTCGACGATGTCGGAGAGGTAGGGGTCCTCGAAGACGAACACCCCGGTCGGCGCCAGCAGCGCGGCGACGCCGGACAGGACCGACCCGATGTAGGGGATGTGGCAGAGCGTGTTGGCCGCGTAGATGACGTCGGCGTGCCCCTCCGCGGCGAGGATCTCCTTCGCGGTCGACTCCTCGAAGAACGACTTGCGGACCCTGATCCCCTTCTCGGCGGCGAGGTCGGCCACGCCTCCGGAAGGCTCCACGCCGAGGTGCCGGACGCCGGCCTCCGCGAGCGCCTTGAGCATCACGCCGTCGTTGCACCCCACCTCGACGATGAACGGGTCCTCGCCGGTGAGCTCGGTGGTGAGCAGGCGCTTGGCCAGCCCCTCGAAGTGGTCGCGCATGTAGGCCGACCCGGAGGAGTAGTACGGGTACTCCTCGTGGAACATGCGGTCCCGCGGCACCTCCTCCATGAGCTGCACCATCGTGCACGCCTCGCAGAGGCCGGTGGCGAGGCGGAAGAAGAACTCCTGACCGAGGTCGGAGCCGGGGGCGAGGAAGGCGTCGGACAACGGCTGGCGCCCGAAGTCGAAAAACTCATGAACAGTGCCACCGCACACGCGGCATTGGGATGTGTTCGGCATATGAGCTCCTGACTGACCAAACCGACGGCGAGTTGAGTGGGCCGAGTGTCAATGGGCGGACTCATCCGCGGTGTCCTCGGCCAAGGAACGGGGAATCGCTCCGTACAAGTTTCCGCAAGCAATGCTCTTTCGGCAAACACTTCGTTCCCACAGCACCCTGTGGCGATGGTGTTTCGCCTTTCTTGAGCAGGCAGGGAACTGATTTAATTTCCGGAAGTCGGGCCGGTTCGCTGTCCCGCCAGCGGGACGAAGAGGCGGTTCGCATCGGGGTTTATCTGGTACGACGGGATCGCCCTGCGGTGCCACCCGCCGACGGCCGTCTAGCATTTTGCGTTGTTAATTCGCTATCAATGGCAGGCACGGCGCAACCGCGCGACGAATGCGGAGGAGACCGATGATTACTGCCGGGCTCAAGCTGACCAAGAGCGGCGGCCTCGCCCTGATCCGGGATGGCAGGCTCGAGTTCAATATCGAGATCCAGCAACTGGACAACAACCCGCGTTATAGCGGCGTCCAGGACCTGGAAACCCTGCCGAAATTGCTGGCCGACCGGGGATACGACGTGGACGACGTCGACGAATGGGTGGTCGACGGCTGGGCGGGCACGAAAAGCGGTCGGGTGCTGGATGTCGAGGTGGCGCCGTACCTGGAGACGGGGTCGGCGCCCGACCCCGCCCTGCCCGGCCACCGGGGCACCGTCCTGCTGGGCGGGAAGTCCAGACCATATACCAGCTATCCGCATGTGACGAGCCATATCGCGGCGGCCTACTGCACGAGCCCGTTCGCCCTGCGCGGCGAGCCCGCCATGGTCCTGGTGTGGGACGGCGACGCCTTCCCACGGCTCTACCACGTCGACGAGGGCGGGCGGATCGAGGCCGACGGCGCGCTGTTCCCGCTCATCGGCGACGTGTACGCCATGGCCACCCAGCATTTCGGACCGTTTCCCCGGGAGAGCGGGGAGGGCGAACCCGGCCCCCACGCGGCGGGGAACCTCATGGCGTACATCGCGATGGGCACCGTCAAGGACGAGATCCAGGCGGTGCTCCGCACGCTGTTCCACGAGCACTTCGAGGCGGACACGCCTCGGGCGCGGGAGTACCGGCAGGCGGTCGTCGGCTGCGGCGGCGCCGCCGAGCCGTCCCACCGGTACGTGCACGCCTACCTGGGCGAGCTCCGCGAGCGGATGGACCGGCTGGGGGTCGGCGACGCCGACGTCCTGGCCGGCCTGCACGACTTCGTGGAGAAGCTCCTCATCGAGCGGCTGGTGCCGCGGATGCGGGCGTGGCGGGGAGACGGGCCGTTCAACCTGTGCTTCGCGGGCGGCTGCGCGCTCAACACCAAGTGGAACTCCGCGCTCCGTGCGGAGCCGGCGATCCGCGAGATGTGGGTGCCGCCCTTCCCTGACGACTCGGGATCGGCGATCGGCGCCGCGGCGGCCCACCTGGGCCGCGCGGACGGTCTGCGCCCGCTCGAGTGGAACCTGCGGACCGGCCCCGCGCCGGTCCGCCACCCGCACCTGCCCCCGGGCTGGTCGGTGTCGCCGTGCCGGCCGGAGGAGCTGGCCCGCCTGCTGCACCTCACCGGCAAGCCGGCGATCGTGCTCAGCGGGCGGGCCAAGCTCGGCCCGCAGGCGCTGGGGTCGCGCAGCATCCTGGCCCCCGCCGTCGATCCGGGCATGCGCCGGCTGCTGAACGAGGTGAAGCAGCGCGACGAGCACCGGCCGGTCACCCCGATATGCCTGGCCGACCACGCGCGGAAGGTGTTCGATCCGGGGACGCCGGACCCGTACGCGCTGTTCGAGCACCGCCTCCGCCCGGAGTGGGTGGATCGGATTTCCGCCGTCCAGCACCTGGACGGCACGACCCGGTTGCAGACGGTCAGCGTGGACGACGATCCGACGCTGACCACCATCCTGCGCGAATACCACAAGTGGAGCGGGATCCCGGTGCTGTGCGGCACGAGTGCCGGTCTGAGCGGGAGCGGGTTCTTCCCCGACGTCGTCTCCGCGATGCGCTGGGGCCGGATCGACATCATCTGGAGCGACGGCGTCCTGTACCGCCGCGTCCGCAACGGCAGCGAGTGAAGGAGCCGGACACATGACCCGAGAACCGCGCGCGATGGTGATCTCGCTGCAGAAGAGCGGGACCCACCTGATGCAGGAACTCATGCTGGAGCTGGGCTTCAAGATGGTCGGCGTGCCCCGGCCCGCGCCGCACACCGTGCCCGTGTTCGACGAGGAGCAGAGCAAGGCCATCGCGGCGCAGGTCCTCTCCAAGCTCGACTACGACGAGTTCCTCGAACTTCAGGGCACCGAGGCGTTCGCCGAGCGCGCCCAGGAGCTCTGGGGGACGATGGTCTGGCACTGGCAGCGCCAGCTCGGCCAGCGGGTGGTCAACCGGTACGGGCGCACCAGGTACGAGTTCGCCGAGGGGCTCGCCACCAACCCGCACCTGTCCTACAGCCGGTTCGCCGACACCCCGCCCGGCCTGTGCTGGATCTTCCACGAGCTGGACATCGAGCGGGTGGACGGCACCTTCCTGAGCGAGTGGGTGGAGACCGCGAACCCGCCGCTCATCTTCAACTACCGTGACCCGCGCGACGCCGTCGTCTCCATGATCAACTTTCTGGAGGGACGGACCAGGGAGGGGTACGGCAACTTCTTCGAGGCCGACATCTTCAGCGCGATCCTGGCCAGCAAGCCCACCTGGGAAGAGAAGATCGACTACGCGTTGCGGGACCGGTCGTTCCTCGGCCGGGACCAGTTTGAGAAGGCGCTCTGGCTGCTCAATCACCCGAAGGTCTGCAAGGTGCGCTACGAGGACCTGGTCGGGCCGCAGGGAGGCGGCTCCCGCGAGCGGCAGCTCGACGCGGTGAACCGGGTGCTGCGCCATCTCGGCTCCGACCGGGACGCCGAAGAGGTCGCGGGCCGGGTCTACAACCCCGACTCGTGGAGCTTCTACAAGGGCCGCAGCGGCGGCTGGCAGGAGCGGTTCACCGCGCGCAACCTGGCCAGGTTCAACGAGCAGTTCGGTGACCTGCTGGAGCAGTACGGCTACGAGTGAGGCGAGATCCCCAGGCCGGCGGCGATGCCAGGAGCCGCACCGCCGCCAGGCCCCCGTGCCGCGTCCTAGACTTACCCGGGATGGATGAATTCGCCGTGTCACCCGCGTCCCGGCGCAGCGTGCGCGACTGGCTCGTGGACATCGGCCTGTTCCTCTTCGCGGCGGCCTTCGGCATCATGACGGCCGCCGAGCGTATTCAGATGCCCACCCAGGACGTGTCGCCCTGGGTGTTCCAGCTCGACCAGTTGATCGGCGTGCTCGGCTGTGTCGCGCTGTGGCTGCGGCGGCGCCGCCCGGTCGAGCTGGCCCTGGCCCTCGTCGTCCTGTCGGCCTTCTCCGAGCTGGTCGGGGGCCCGATGCTGGTGGCGCTGTTCACGGTGGCGGTGCACCGGGCGGCGCGGACCACGTTCGCCGTCTTCACGTTGAGCCTGATCGCCGCGCTGGTCTACGCCCTGCTCAGGCAGGAGGTCGGCGCGCCGCGCGAGTTGCTGTTCCTGCTGGGGGTCGCGACCCAGGGCTCCGCCATCGGCTGGGGCCTTTTCGTGCACCACCGGCGCAGGCTCGTGCTGTCGCTGCGGGAGAGCGCCGCCAGGGCCGAGGCCGAGGCCCAGCAGCGCGCCCGCGAGGCGATCGCCCGGGAGATCCACGACGTCCTCGGGCACCGGCTGTCCCTGCTGAGCGTGCACGCGGGCGCGCTGGAGTTCCGGCCGGACGCCCCCGCGGAGGACATCGCCCGCGCGGCCAAGGTGATCAGGCAGAGCGCCCATCAGGCGCTGCAGGACCTGCGGGAGGCCATCGGCGTGCTGCGGGCCCCGGTCGGCGAGCTGTTACAGCCCTCCCTGACCGACATCGAGGAGCTCGCCGCCGAGTCCCGGCGGGCCGGGATGCGGGTGAACCTCACCCAGGAGGTTCCCGGGAGCGTTCCCGGCCGGAGCGCCGGCACCGCCTACCGGATCGTGCAGGAGGCCCTCACCAACGCCCGCAAGCACGCCCACGGGGCACAGGTGTGGGTGCACACGACGGGGACGCCCGGCCAGTGGCTCTCGATCGAGGTGCGCAACTCCGCGCCCGACGCCCCTTCCTCGGCCGCCCCCGCCCCTGCCCCCGCTCCCGGCGAGGGCTCGGGGCAGGGGCTGGTCGGCCTGGCCGAACGGGTCGCCCTGATCGGCGGACGATTGGAGCACGGGCCCACCGCCGAAGGTGGCTGGTGCCTGTCGGCCTGGCTACCCTGGCCGGTATGACCTCCCAGCAGCCGCGGCAGGTCGGCGTGCTCATCGTCGACGACGACCCCCTGGTACGCGCCGGGCTGGTGATGATGCTGGGCGGCGCGCCCGATCTCAGCATCGTCGCGGAGGCGGGCGACGGGAGCGAGGCGCTCTCGATGGCCGCCCGGCATCGCCCCGACGTCGTCCTGATGGACATCCGGATGCCCGTCATGGACGGGCTGACCGCGACCAGGGAGCTCCGCGCCCGCCCCGGCGCCCCGGAGGTCATCGTGATGACCACCTTCGACGCCGACGACCACGTCCTGCGCGCGCTGCGCGCGGGAGCGGCCGGCTACCTGCTCAAGGACACCCCGCCCGCGGAGATCGTGGCCGCGGTGCGCCAGGTCACCCTGGGCAACCCGGTGCTCTCCCCCGCCGTGACGCGACGCCTCATCGCCCGGGTCGCCGACGACGGCGAGAACGAGCGCCGCACCCGGGCGCGGGAGCGACTGGCCCAGCTGGCCGGCCGGGAACGCGAGGTGGCCATCGCGGTCGGGCAGGGCAGGTCCAACGCCGAGATCGGCGCCATGCTCCACCTCAGCCTGGCCACGGTGAAGACGCACGTGTCCAGCGTCCTCACCAAGTTCGACCTCAACAACCGGGTCCAGATCGCGCTGCTCGTCCACGACGCGGGCCTGCTCGACGACCCGCGGTGACTCAGCCGGCGGCGCGCTTGGACTTCCACCAGGAGGGGTTGTCGGCGTACCAGCGGATGGTCTCCGCCAGGCCGTCCTCGAACGCGGTCAGCGGCCGGTAGCCGAGAGCGCGCAGCTTGGTGTCGTCGAGCGAGTAGCGGCGGTCGTGACCCTTGCGGTCGGTCACCCGCTCGACCATGGTCCAGTCGGCCTCCAGCGCGTCCAGCAGCCGCTGGGTGAGTTCCAGGTTGGTCAGCTCGGCGGTGCCCGCGATGTGGTAGACCTCGCCGGGCTCGCCCTGTTCGGCGACCAGGCGGATGCCCCGGCAGTGGTCGTCGACGTGGATCCAGTCGCGGATGTTGCCGCCGTCGCCGTACAGCGGGACCTTCCCGCCCTCCAGCAGGTTGGTGACGAAGAGCGGGATGACCTTCTCCGGGAACTGGTACGGCCCGTAGTTGTTGCCGCACCGGGTGATCGACACCGGCAGCCCGTGCGTGATCGCGTAGGCGCGGGCGATCATGTCGCCGCCCGCCTTGGCCGCCGCGTACGGCGAGCGCGGGCTCAGCGGGGCGTCCTCGTCCCAGGAGCCCGTCTCGATCGACCCGTACACCTCGTCCGTCGAGACCTGGACGACCCTCGGCGTACCCGCGTCCAGGCAGGCCTGCATCAGCGTCTGGGTGCCGAGCACGTTGGTGCGGACGAACTCGCCGGCCCCCTCGATCGACCGGTCGACGTGTGACTCGGCCGCGAAGTTGATCACGACGTCATGGCCGGGGACCACCCGGCTGAGCAGTTCGGCGTCGCAGATGTCGCCCTGAACGAGATCGTGCGGCACCCCCTCCAGGTTGGCCAGGTCCGCGGCGTACGTGAGCCGGTCGAGCACGGTGATCCGGGCGTCCCGGGTGGTTCTGACGAAATGGGACCCGATGAACCCGGCACCGCCGGTGACGAGGATTCTCATGAGCGAGACACACCTTTCTGTCTGGGTAGGGCGCAGAGGACACGCGCTACCGGGCCAGACACCATTCCAGCACCGCCATGGCGCTGTGGAGCTTGTTACGCGCCTGCTCGAAGGCGATACTCGCCGGGCCGTCCAGCACCTCGGCGGTCACCTCCTCGCCGCGATGCGCCGGCAGGTCGTGCATGAAGCAGGCGTCCGGGTAACGGGACATGAGTGACGCGTCCACCTGAAACGGTGCGAAGACCTGCCGCCATTGCGGGTCGGGCTTGCTGGTCCCGGTGGTCTGCCAGCGGGTGGTGTAGACGACGTCGACCTGGGCGGGCAGCGACAGCATGTCGTGGCTCTCGCGGACACTGCCGCCGGATCGCGCGGCCAGCGCGGCCGCCTCCGCGAGCACGTCCGGCGTGAGGCCGTACCCGCGGGGAGTGCGGAACTCCAGTTCGACACCGGGGAACCGGGAGAGCGCGAAGGCGAGCGCGACCGCGGTGTTGTTGCCCTCACCGACGTAGAGCACGCGCAGCCCCTTGAGACGGCCGAACCTGGCCGACATCGTGGTGAGGTCGGCCAGGGCCTGCGTGGGGTGCTCCTCGGCGCTCATCGCGTTGACGACGGCGGGGCAGTGCTCGGCGAACGTCCGCATCTCCCGCTGCGGCCCGGCGGTACGGATGACCAGGCCGTCCAGCATGCCACCGAGCACCCTCGCGGTGTCCTCCAACGTCTCACCGGTGTTGAGCTGCAGGTCGCCGGGCCCGTAGGTGATCACCTGCGCGCCGAGCCGCAGCGCGCCGGTGGTGAAGGAGGTCCGGGTTCGGGTGGAGGTCTTGCTGAAGTAGACGCCGACGATCCGGCCGCGCAGCGGGGCGTCGTGCGCCTCCGGGTCCGCGGCGAGATCGACGCCGCGCTGGACGATCGACTCGATGTCGGCGTCCTTGAGGTCGCGCAGCGAGATCACATCACGGGAACCGACCATGACTCACTCCTCGGGGTTGTCGATGACCGCGGTCAGCGCGGCCGCCAGAATGGACACCTGCGGTGGGAAGAGCGCCGTCCGGTGGTCGCCGGGGACGCGGCGGACACGTACCCCCGCGGCCTGCCGCCGCCACTGGTCCAGGTAGTCGTCGAACGACCGGCCGAGAATGGTCTGGTAGCCGCCCGCGGCGAGTTCCTCGCAAACGATCAGGTCGACCGTGCCCGGGTAGGCGGCGAAACGGTAGCGGGAGCGGGCCTCCAGCATCTCCCGCCAGGAGCGCAGCCAGTGCGTCCAGCCCTCGCCGAGGTCGAGGTCCGCACCGTCGACCAGCAGGTCGCCGTCGTCGATCACCTCGCGCAGCACGGCCATGATCTCGGCGCGCGCCTCCTCGCCGCCCGGCCCGTCCTGCAGGTCCGCGAGCAGCCCCTCGGCCCGGCGCAGCACCTCCAGGTTGGCCAGCAGCGGGTTGACCCCGGCCGAGGCGTACTCGAACGGGTCGATCAGGATCAGCCTGGGCCGTTCACCGATCTCGTGGAGCTGACGGGCCATCTCCCAGGCGATACCGCTGGAGGCGCACCAGCCGAGGATGTGGTACGGGCCCTTCGGCCGTGCCTCCCGTAGTTCCGCCAGGTAGGTGGCCGCGATCTCCGGCACGCTCGTGGCGTGACCGTGGTCGCCGTGCAGTCCGGGCCACTCGAAGGCCGCCAGGGGTCGTTCCGGCGCGTACACGTCGGCGAGATGCCGGTACCAGTGGGCGCTCCCACCACCGGGGTGGACGCAGAACAGCGGCGTGCCCTCGTCCTGGTCGTTGAGCCAGAGCAGCACCGACGGCCTGGCCCGCTCCGTCGCGGCGGCGGCCGCCAGGCCGCGTACCGTGCGGTGTTCCAGGAAGTCGCGGAAGGTCACCTCGACGCGGTGCTCCCTGGCCAGCCGGGCGACGATCCGGAGCATGAGGAGCGAGTGGCCGCCCAGCTTGAAGTAGTCGTCGTCGCGGCCCACCCGCTCGATGCCCAGCGCGTCGGCCCACACCTCGGCGATCGCCGTCTCGACCGGACCGTCCGGCGGCTCGTACCGCGTGGTCACCCTCGGCCGGTCGGAACCGGGCACGGGCAGCGCGGCCCGGTCGACCTTGCCGTTGGCCAGGCGGGGGAAGGACTCCAGGACCACGAAGTGGGTCGGCACCATGTACCCGGGCAGCACCCGGTCGGCGTGGCGGCGCACCTCCTCGACCGCGGCGCCGTCGCGGAGGATCAGGTAGGCGGCGAGCCGCTGCTCACCCTGCGGCCCGGGAACCGGGTGCACCACCACGGCCCGGACGTCCGGATGGTCGGCGAGGATGTTCTCCACCTCGCCGAGCTCGACCCGGAACCCGCGGATCTTGAGCTGGTGGTCGCGCCGGCCGAGGATCTCGATCCGGCCGCCGCGGTCGCGCCTGCCGATGTCGCCGGTGGCGTACATCCTGCCGCCCGGCTCGGCGAACGGGTCGGGCAGGAACACGTCCGCGGTGGTGGCGGGCCTGCCGAGATAACCCCGGGCCAGCCCGTCGCCACCGACGAAGATCTCTCCGGCCACCCCGTCGAGCACCGGTTCCAGGTCCCGGTCGAGCAGGTACACGGTGGTGTCGGCGGCCGGCACCCAGACGGGCCCGTCATCGGTCATCCGGGTGCCGAAGGCGAAGACGGTCGCCTCGCTCGGGCCGTACATGTCCCAGACCTGGGCGTCGGTGGCGCGCAGCCGGGTCATCAGGTCGGCGCTCATCGCCTCGCCCCCGGACAGCAGCCGGAATCCGGCGGGCGGGGACCAGCCCGACTCGGTCAGCATCCGCCAGGTGGTGGGCGAGGCCTGCAGGAACCTGGCGCCGCTGCCGCGCAGCAGCCCGGCGAGGGAGACCGGGTCCCGGCCGAGGTCCTCACCGGCCAGGACCAGGTGGCCGCCGCCTGCGAGGGTGGTGAAGACGGCGAGCTGGCACACGTCGGTCACCATCGGCACGACCGCGGCCGCCACGTCGTGGACGGCCAGGCCGAGGTTCCGCCACATCGACCAGACCCGGTCGGCAAGCGCGCCGTGCCGGACCATCACCCCCTTGGGGCGGCCGGTCGACCCGGAGGTGTACACGACGTAGACCAGCTCCTCCGGATCGGGCCGGTGCGGTTCGGCGACCGGCTCGGCGTGATCGATCCGGCCGGGAGTGACCACGACGGCCCCGGCGATCTCGGTGCCGCTCACCACGACCCGCGGCCCGGCGTCGTGCACCAGCGCGGCGATCCGGTCGGCCGGGTGCCCGGGGTCGATGGGCACGTACGCCGCGCCCACGGCGAGGACGCCGAGCACGGCCGCCACCAGGTCGGGTTCCCTGGGCAGGCACACCCCGACCAGGTCCCCGGCGCGCACGCCCGCCTCCCGCAGGCCGGCCGCCCAGCGCCAGGCGCGGTCGCGCAGTTCCCGATAGGTCAGCGTGGCCCCCGCCGCCTCGACCGCCACCGCGTCGGGGATCCGCTCGGCCTGCTCGGCGAAGAGCTCGTGGACACCCCGGCGCGGCCGGGGCGCCCGGGTCCGGTCCACCCCGCCGGTCAGCAGCCGTTCCCGCTCGCGCGCCGGGAGCAGTGACACACCGGCGTCGCCGTCGAGGTCGGCGATCATCAGGGTCAGCGCCCGCCGGTACATCCGGGCGAGCAGTTCGGCGTACGGGCGCCCGACCCACGACGACTTGGTGGCGATCACCAGCCCCTGGGCGCCCCTCATGACCGCCAGCGGGAACTCGTTCGGGCTGACGTCCGTGCTGCCGGAGGTGTCGACCGTCTCCCGGTCCAGTACGTGGAAGTCGAGGTAGTTGAAAGCCACGTCGAGCACCCGCTGCCCGTCGCCGAACTCGCGCTGCATCTCGGGCAGCGGGAAGCGACGGTGCGGCCACAGCTCGACCTCCTCGGCGAACACCGCCTCGACCAGCTCGCGCCAGGTGGCCGCCCCGGTCGGCGCGACGAAGGGCACCGGGTTGAGGAACATGCCGCGGACCCGGTCCCCGCCCTCGACCTCGGTACGGCCGTTGCACACCAGGCCGCAGTAGAACGGCCCCGGGCCGGCGACCGCCCGCCACACCGCGACGTGCGCGGCGAGCAGCACGCTCTTCAGCGACGTCCCCGCCGACGTGGCCACCCCCCGCAGCGCGGCCTCGATGTCGTGGAACGGCACGACCGTCGAGTACGCCCCCGGACCGTCCGGGTCGGCCCAGGCGGCGGGGATGGTCAGCCGGTTCGCGCCGCCCAGCCGGTCCCGCCAGAACGCCCGGTCGGCCTGGCCGGTCAGGCTGCGCCGCTCCTGCGCGATGAAGTCGGCGTACCTGACGGCGCTCGACTCCCCGGCGGGCGTGGGCCGGCCGTCGCGGATCGCCCGGTAGAGGTCGAGCACCTCCGTGATGATCGAGTTGTGGCTCCAGCCGTCCAGGATCGCGTGGCACTCGGTGAGCGAGAAGTACCACCGGTCGTCACCGGCCTGGTGCGCGTGGACGCGCAGCAGCGGCGCCGCAGCGAGGTCGAAGAGCCGTGCGCGCTCCGCCGCCCGGAACGCCGTCATGCTCGCCTCCCGCTCGTCCGGCGACTCCCCGCGCAGGTCCGCGTACCCGACCTCGACCTCCACCCGCTCGTGCACGAGCTGCAGCGGCTCGGAGAAGGTCGCCAGGTCGAACGAGGTGCGCAGGATGTCGTGCCGGGCCACGACCTCCTCGGTCGCGGCGGCGAACGCCGCGACGTCGAAGACGCCGGGATCACGGATCAGGTAACTGGTGATGTTGTGATACGGGTTGCCGTCCGGGTCGGCCAGCAGCTCGTAGACCATGCCGGCCTGGACCCGCGCCATCGGATAGGCGTCCACCACTCCGGCCGGCACCTTCGCCCGGTCCTCCGCGCCGATCAGCGCGAACGGCGGCGTGCCGGCCCGCTCGACGTGGGTGGCGTCGCCGTCGCCCGCCAGGATCAGGTCGGCGATGCTCTGATGCCGGAACAGGCTCTGCACGGAGTAGTCGAGGCCGCCGGCGCGCAGCGCCCCGACGAGGCGGACCGCGCGGATCGAGTCGCCGCCGAGCTCGAAGAAGTTGTCACCCACGCCGACCCGCTCGATGCCGAGCACCTCGGCCCAGATCCTGGCCATCGCCGTCTCCGCCTCGGTCCGCGGCGGGACGTAGCCGTTGCCCTGCTCCTGCCGCGAGCCGTCGGGAGCGGGCAGCGCCCGCAGGTCGACCTTGCCGTTGGCGGTCAGCGGCAGCTTCGGGACGATCACGAAGGCGGCCGGGACCATGTGGCCGGGCAGCCGCTCGACCGTGTACGCGCGCAGCTCCGCCGCGCCGATCCGCGCGCTGTCCCTGGGGACGGCGTAGCCGATGAGCCTCCGTTCGCCGGGCACGCTCTCGTCCACGGTGACGACGGCGTCGTCCAGGTCCGGATGGCCGGACAGGCACGCCTCGACCTCGCCGAGCTCGATCCGGAACCCGCGGATCTTCACCTGGTCGTCGAGGCGGCCGAGAAAGCCGATGTCGCCGTCCGGCCGCCACCTCGCCCGGTCTCCCGAGCGGTAGAGCCGGGAGCCCGGCGGCCCGAAGGGATCGGGCACGAAACGGTCCGCGGTGAGCGCGGGATGGCCGAGGTAGCCGCGGGCGACGCCGGCGCCGCCCACGTAGAGCTCGCCCGGCACGCCGACCGGCACCGGACGCATCCGCCCGTCGAGCACGTGCAGGGTGAGATCGCCGAGGGGCCGCCCGATCGGGCTGCGGTCCCCCGCCAGATCGGCCGGGCCGAGGGGCCGGTAGGTGACGTGCACGGTCGTCTCGGTGATGCCGTACATGTTGACGAGCCTCGGCCGCTCGGCGCCGTACCTGTTCCACCAGGGTTCGAGCATGCCGACGTCGAGCGCCTCCCCGCCGAAGACCACCAGGCGGAGCCGGAGCCGGTCGAGGGCGGCCTCACCGCGCCTGGCCAGATCGACCAGCGAGCGGAACGCCGACGGCGTCTGGTTGAGCACGGTCACGCCCTCGTCGGCGAGGAGCACGGCCAGGTCCCAGGGCGAGCGCGACACCTCGTAGGGGACGACGACGAGGCGGCCGCCGTACAGGAACGCGCCCCACATCTCCCAGACCGAGAAGTCGAAGGCGTAGGAGTGGAACAGCGCCCAGACGTCGTCCGGGCCGAAGCCGTAGTCGTCCTCGGTCACGGTGAACAGGCGGACCGCGTTGGCATGGGTCACCTGGACACCCTTGGGGCGGCCCGCGGACCCGGAGGTGTAGATGACGTAGGCGAGATCGCCGGGGTGCGTCCGGAGCGCGGGCGCCTCGGCGGGCAGCGCCGCGATGCGGTCGATCTCATCGGCGTCGTCCAGACACAGACAGTGTCCGGACACCCGTTCCGCCAGCGCGGTCTCGGTGACCACGACACGGGCGGCGGCGTCACGGACCAGGAAGTCGATCCGCTCGGCCGGATGATCCGGATCGAGCGGCAGGTAGGCCGCCCCGGCCTTGAGCACCGCGAGGACGGCGACCAGCATGTCGACGCCGCGCGGCAGGCAGATCCCCACGAGATCCTCGCGGCCCACGCCGAGTTCCGCCAGCCGGTGCGCCAGCCGGTTGGCCCTGGCCTCCAGATCGGCGTAGGTCAGGTGCCGTCCGTCGAAGGTCACCGCGATCGCGCCGGGCCGCTCCCGCACCCGGGCGGCGAAGCGCTCGTGCAGGCAGGGCTCGCCGGTCGTCTCGGCGCTCGGCGAGACGACCGGCCCGCGGACCAGCCGATCGAGCTCCGCGGCGCCCAGCAGCGGCAGTTCGCTCACCCGCGTCCCGGGGTCGGCGACGGCCGCGCCGAGCAGGCGGACGTAGTGCTCGGCCATCCGCCGCGCCGTGTCCGGGTCGAGCAGCGCGCGTGCGATGGTGGCCTCGCCCGCGACCGAACCGTCCGGCCTCTCCTCCAGCGTCCAGCTCAGGTCGAACTTGGCCTGTCGCGCCAGGACCGGGACCAGCTCGCCGGAGACCGCTCCGGCCGTGAAGCTCAGCGGTTCGTTGTTCTGCAGGGTCAGGTTGACGCTGACCAGCGGGTGGGTGGACAGGTCCCGGCCGGCCGCCAGCGCGTTGACGACGCGCTCGAACGGGACGTCCTGGCGGGCGAAGGCCTCAAGGGCCGTACCGCGGGCGCGATCGAGCAGCTCGGCGAACGTCGGGTCACCGGACAGGTCGGCTCGCAGCACGAGCAGGTTGACGAACACGCCGATCAGGTCGTGCGTCTGCGCGCGGGTCCGGCCGGCCACCGGGCTGCCGACGGCGAAGTCGGCCTGGCCGGTGTACCGGTGCAGCAGCGACCAGAACGCCGCCAGGTAGACCATGAAGGGGGTGGCCTGGTGCTCCCTGGCCAGGATCCGGACCTGGTGCCCGATCTCGGCCGGGATGTCGAACCGGACGGTCTCCCCCGCCGGGTCCCACACCGCCGGGCGCGGCCGGTCCGTCGGCAGTTCCAGCGCCGGCAGGTCACGGAGGGTCTCCGACCAGTGGTCGAGGTCGCGTTCCAGCCGCTCACCGGAGAGCTGGTCGCGCTGCCAGGCCGCGAAGTCGGCGTACCGCAACCTGGGCGCGGGCAGTTCCTCGCCGGTGGCCAGCGCGGCCAGCTCGCGTACCAGCAGGCCGCCCGACCAGCCGTCGACGGCGATGTGGTGCAGCATGAGGACCAGTACGTGCTCCTCGGGTGCCAGCCGTACCAGCCTGGCGCGCAGCATCGGACCCGTGGCGAGGTCGAACGGCGTGCCGGTCTCGGCTTCCAGGAGGGCGTCGAACTCGGCCGGGGTGAGGTCGTCGAAGGCCAGCTCCACCGGGCCCGGCGGGTCGATCGTCTGGATCGGTTCGGCGTCGGGCCCTTCGGTGGTGTAGCGGGTGCGCAGGATCTCGTGACGACGTACCAGCTCGTCGAGGGCCGCGCCCAGATCGACGCCGGAGAGGTCACCGCGTAGCCGGATCACCAGCGGCACCAGGTAGTCGGTGCCGCCCGGGCGGAGCCGGTCCAGCACCCAGAGCTGCCGCTGCGCGAAGGAGAGCGGCGGCGAAACGCCGGGAGGCAGGGGCGGGATGGCGCCCTCCCGCCCCGCCGCACGCCGGGAACGCAGGCGATCCCTCAGCAGCCCGGCGCCCGCGCTCGTCTCCGGCTTGGTCACGTCAGTGCTCATCGTCTCTTCCCTCGTACGATGTGGGGGCGGCGGCCTCGGCCAGTCTTTCCAGCGCGGTGGCCTGCGCGCGGACGGTGGTGGCCTCGAACAGGACGCGTAGCGGGATCTCCAGTCCGAACAGGTCCTGCAGCAGGGCCATCAGGCGGGTGGCGAGCAGCGAGTGGCCGCCGAGTTCGAAGAAGTCGTGTTCCACGCCGACGGCGGGCAGGCCGAGCACGTCGGCCCAGGCGGCGGCGATGGCCTCCTCCACCTCGGTGCCCGGCGGGACCGCCTCCTCCGGCGCGAGGGCGGTGCCCGGGTCGGGCACCGGCAGCGCGCGGCGGTCCACCTTCTGGCCCGCGGTCGCGGGTAGCCCGTCCAGCGTCACGAACAGCGCGGGCACCATGTACTCCGGCACCCGGTCGCGCAGGTGGGCCCGGAGCTCCGGCGACGACGGCGCGCCCCCGGACCCGGATGCCGGCACGACGTACCCCACCAGCCGGCGGTCGCCCGGCGCGAGTTCCTGAACCGCCGCGGCGGCGGCCTGGACGCCGGGGTGCGCGGCCAGCGCGGTCTCGATCTCGCCGAGCTCGATCCGGAACCCGCGCAGCTTCACCTGGGCGTCGATCCGGCCGATGAACTCGATCACCCCGTCGGGACGGTACCTGACCTGGTCCCCCGTCCGGTACAACCGTTCCCCGGGCTCCTCGCCGAACGGGTCGGGGACGAAACGATCGGCGGTCAGCCCCGGCTGCCGCAGGTACCCCCGGCTGACCCGCGGGCCGCCCAGGCAGAGCTCACCGACCACGCCGACGGGCACCGGGTTGAACGCCGCGTCCACCACGTAGGCCCGGGTGCCCGGCAGCGGGCGGCCGATCGGCAGGCCCGCGTCCGGGGCGGCGGCGGCCACCTCGGCCGGGGTCACCGGGTGGCACAGGCTGCCGATGGTGGCCTCGGTCGGGCCGTACACGCAGAGGAACCTGGCGGGCAGGCCGGTGGCCAGCCAGAGCCGGGCGTCCTGGTAGCCGACCGCCTCGCCGCCGACGGCCAGCACGCGCAGCGCGGCCGGCCTCGGGTCGCCGGGCCGGATGCCGGTCATCACGTCGCGGTAGTAGGTGGCCGCGAGCGCGACGTGGGTCACCCCGGTCTCGGCCAGCAGGTCCGGCAGGTCGGCGGGGGCGACGACGCCGGTGTCGCCGATCACCACGGTGGCGCCCGCCAGCAGGGTGGCGCCCATCTGCGCCATGGCCGGGTCGAAGATGAGCGGCGCGTGCAGCAGCACCCTGTCCCCGGGGCGGATGTCGTGCGCGTCCGCGTGGACGCGGCAGTGGTGGGTGTACGCGCCGTGCGGGACGACGACCGCCTTCGGCCGGCCGGTCGAGCCCGAGGTGTAGATCATGTACGCGGCGCGCCCGGGGTCCCCGGGTGGGAGGTCGATGAGCGGGAGGTCACCGGGTGGCGCGTCCTCCGCCTCGCCGACCGTCTCTCCGACGGTGAGGACCGGGGCCGAGCCGGGGAGGGAGCTCAGCCCGCGGTCGGTGAGCACCACCGCGGGCCGCAGGTCGCCGAGCATCGCCGCCAGGCGTTCGGTGGGTTGCGCGGTGTCCAGCGGCACATACACCCCGCCCGCCCGCAGCACGGCCAGCAGCGCGGTCACCGCCGCCGGTGACCGGTCCAGGTAGACGGCCACCGGGTCCTCGGGGCGCACCCCCGCGGCGTGCAGCCGCCTGGCCAGCGTGGTGGCCCGGTCGTCCAGCTCGGCGTAGGTCAGGCGCTCGCCGGCGTACTCGACCGCGGGCGCGTCCGGGGTGCGGGCGGCCTGGGCGGCGAACGCCTCGTGCAGGGATTCGTGCGTGATCGGCGTGGCCCGCGGGTTCCAGTCCCGCAGCAGCCGTCCGCGCTCGGCGGGGTCCAGCATGTCGAGGCGGCTGACGGGCCGGTCCGGTGCCGTCGCCGCCGACTCCACCAGGGTCCGGAAATGTCCGGCGAGACGGCGGATCGTCGCCTCGGTGAACAGGTCCGTCGCGTACTCCAGCTCGGCCAGGTAGCCGCCGTCGGTGCCGGCGGTGAGACCGAAGGTGAGATCGAACTTGGCCGTCGTCCGCTCGACGGCGACCGGCCGCACGTCGAGCCCCGTCAGGCGCGGCGGCTCGGGCGCCTGCTCGCGCAGCCCGAACGTGACGTCGCACAGCGGGGAGCGGGACAGGTCCCGCTGCGGGGCCAGCCCCTCCACCAGCCGGTCGAAGGGCAGCTCGTCGTGGCTGAAGGCGTCCAGCGCGCTCTCCCTGACCCGGCCGATCAGGGTCGTCACCGTCGGATCGCCGGCCAGGTCCACCCGCACCACGACGGTGTTGACGAAGAACCCGACGACGTCGTCCAGTTCCGCCTGGCCACGACCGGCGACGACCGTGCCGATCGCCACGTCGGTGGCACCGGTGTGGCGGCCGAGCAGCGCGGCGAACACGCTCAGGAAGGTCATGAACGCGGTCGCGCCCTGCCGCCGGCCGAGCGCCAGCAGCGGCTGCGCGACCTCGGCGGGGATGTCGCAGGTGACGGTCGCGCCGCGGCCCTGGCGGACCGGCGGCCGGGGCCGGTCGGCGGGCAGTTCCAGCGGCTGCAGTCCGGCCAGCCGATCGCGCCAGTGGTCCAGCTCACGGTCCAGCACGTCGCCGGTCAGCTGGGAGCGCTGCCAGGACGCGTAGTCGGCGTACTGCAGCGGGGGTGGCCCGAGCGTCGCCGGCCGGCCCTGCACCCGGGCCTCGTAGAGCTCGGAGAGCTCGCGCGCCATGATCTGCTCGGACCAGGCGTCGGCGACGATGTGGTGCATGACCAGCAGGAACACATGCTTCCGGGCGCCGAGCCTGATCAGGTAGGGCAGCGCGGGCGGCTGCCCGGCCAGGTCGAAGGGTCGCTCGGCGAGCGAGCGGACGAACGTGGTCACCCGTTCGGAGTCCGCTCCGGACAGGTCGATGACCGGCAGCGGAACGGGGGCGGCCGGGTCCACGATCTGGACCGCGCCGCCGTCCTGCCCGGTCACGTAACGGGTGCGCAGGGCGCCGTGCCGGGCGAACAGTCCGGTCAGCGCGCCGGCCAGGGCCTCGGCGTCCAGCTGCCCGGACAGCCGGAACGCCCAGGTCACGTGATACTGGCCGCCCTGGTCGAGGAGATCGAGGAACCACAGTCGCTGCTGGGCGAAGGAGAGCGGGACCGGTCCGGCCCGCCGTTCCGCGTCCAGCGGGACGATCTCGCCGGTGGCCTGGACGCCGAGTCCGTCGACCCTGGCCGCCAGCGCGGCGGCGGTGCGGTCCTCGAACACGGCGCGGACCGGCAGTACGACGCCGAACGCGGCCCGCAGCCGGGCCGCGATCCGGATCGCCAGCAGGGAGTGGCCGCCCAGGTCGAAGAAGTCGTCGCCCGTCCCGACCACGTCGAGCCCGAGCACCTCGGCCATCACATCCGTCACGATCTTCTCGGCCGGGGTGCGCGGCGCTGCGGGGACGGCCCGGCCGGCCCGCCGGACGCCGTCCGGGTCGGGCAGCGCGGCCCGGTCGATCTTGCCGCTGGAGGTCCGCGGCAGGCGGTCCACGGTGAGGAGCACCGAGGGCAGGTACGGCTCGGGCAGCCGCGCGAGCAGGAACTCGCGGATCTCCCGCTGCTCCGGCGCGTCTCCCCGCGCCACCAGGTAGCCGACCAGCCGGGGCAGGCCGTCGGGTCCCCGCCTGGCCTCGACCACGGCCGCGGCGAGCGCGGGGTGCCGGGACAGCACGGCCTCGACCTCGTCCAGCTCGATCCGGACACCGCGGATCTTGACCTGGCGGTCGGCCCGGCCGAGGAACTCCAGCGCGCCGTCGGTCCTGCGGCGCACCACGTCGCCGGTGCGGTAGGCGCGGGCACCCGGCGGTCCGTACGGGTCGGGTACGAACCGGTCGGCGGTCAGTCCCGGCCTGCCGAGGTAGCCGCGGGCCAGGCCGTCCCCCGCGGCGTGCAGCTCGCCCGGCGTGCCGATCGGGGCGAGCCTGCCGTCCGGCGTGTAGACGACCGTGCGGGTGTTGTCCAGCGGCCTGCCGATCGGCACGATGCCGGGTCCGTCGCCCGGCTCGTACTGCCACGCGGTCACGTCGATCGAGCATTCGGTCGGGCCGTAGGTGTTGACCAGCGCCGTCCCCAGCCGGGTGGACAGGCGGGCGGCGAGCTCGCCGGGCAGCGGCTCGCCGGCCGAGAAGAGCAGGCGGAGCGTGCCGCAGCGTTCCAGGCCCGGCTCGTCGGCGAGCGTCCGCAGGAAGGAGGGGACGCCCTGGAGCACGGTGATCCGGTCCCGGACCAGCGCCTCGACCATGCTCGCCGGGTCGCGCTCGGTCCCGTCCGGCGGGAGCACCACGGTGCCACCGGACACCAGCGGCCCGAGGAACTCCCAGACGGAGGCGTCGAACGTGACCGACGTCTTCTGCAGGAGCCGGTCCGAGGCGCCGAGCCCGTGCTCGTGGACCGTCCACAGCACCCGGTTGCGGATGCCGCGGTGCGGCACGGCCACGCCCTTGGGCCGGCCGGTGGAGCCGGAGGTGTACATGACGTACGCCAACCCGTCCAGGTCGGTGCCGACCGGCGCGGATTCGCCGGGGCGGGCGTCGATACCGGCCCGCTCGGCGGCCAGGCTCAGCACCGGCGTGCCGTGGCCGCTCGCCGGAGACGGCTCGGCGTCGACGACGACCAGCCGCGCCCGGGAGTCCTGGAGCATCCAGGCCAGCCGGTCGGCCGGGTGGGCGGGGTCGAGCGGGAGGTAGGCCGCTCCGGCGCGCAGCACGCCGAGCAGCGCCACGACCAGCTCCGGTCGCCGAGGCAGGCAGACGCCCACGACGTCGTCACGGCGGATGCCGGCGGCCCGCAGGTGGTGGGCGAGCCGGTTGGCGGCGGCGTCCAGGTCACCGTAGGTGAGCGCGGCTCCGTCACACTCCACCGCGCCCCGGCCGGGGGCCAGGGCCGCCTGGCGGGCGACCAGCTCGGGCAGGCCGAGGTCGGGCCTGCTCCGGACGGGGCCGCCGGCGCCGGCGGTGAGCGCGTGCCGCTCCGCGTCGTCGAGCAGTTCCAGCTCCCCGAGCGCGCCGTCCGGCCGGGCCGCCGCCGACTCCAGCAGGGTCAGGTAGTGGCGGGCGAGCCGGTCGGCGGTGGCCCGGTCGAAGAGCGCGGTCGCGTACTCGATCTCGCCGGTCAGGCCGCCGTCGGCACGCCGGGTCAGCTCCATGGTGAGGTCGAACTTGGCGGTGCGCCACGGCACCGGCTCGGGCGAGACGTCCAGCCCCGGCAGCCGGAACCGCTCCTCGCCCTCCTCCCGGAACGCGAAGAGCAGCTGGAACAGCGGGTGCCTGGACAGGTCGCGGCTCGGTGCCAGTTCCTCCACCAGCCGCTCGAACGGTAGCCCGTCATGCTGGTACGCCTCGGCGACGACGTCCTGGACCCGGCCGAGCAGCGTGCTGAACGACGGGTCTCCGGTGAGGTCGGCGCGCATCACGACGGTGTTGACGAAGAAGCCGATCAGCCCCTCGACCTCGGCGGAGTCGCGGCCGGACATCGGCACGCCGACCGCCAGGTCCCGCCGCCCGGTGTGGCGGGCGAGCAGTGCGTAGAACCCCGCCAGGTAGGTCGTGAACGGGGTGGCTCCGGCCCGCCTGCCGACCTCCTCCAGCGCCCCGGCCAGCGTGGGCGGCACGTCGAAGCGGAGGACCGCCCCTCGGTGGTCGCCGATCGGGGGACGGGGCCGGTCGGTGGGCAGTTCGGTCGGCTCCAGACCGGTGAGCCTGCCGCGCCAGTGCGCCAGTGCGCCGTCCAGCGCCTGCCCGGCGAACCGCTCGCGCTGCCAGGCGGCGAAGTCGGCGTACTGCAGAGCCGGCTCCGGCAGGTCCCGGCCCAGGTAGGCGTCCGCCAGCTCGGCCGCGAGGATGCCGCTCGACCAGCCGTCGGTGGCGATGTGGTGGGTCACCAGGACCAGCACGTGCTCGTCGTGCTCGCCCGTGCTGGCCCGTACCAGCCGGACTCGCAGGACGGGGCCGCGGGCCAGGTCGATCGGCGTGGCCAGTTCCTCTTCGAGCACCGCGGCCGGGTCCGCGTGCTCGGCGACCGGGCGGAGCCGCGACGGCGGGTCGACGACCTGCGCGGGCTCGCCGTCGGAGCCCGCGACGTAGCGGGTGCGGAGGATCTCGTGCCGCTCGGCCACCCGGGTCAGTGCCCGCCCGAGCGCGTCGACGTCGAGCTCTCCGCGCAGCCGCAGCGCGGTCACCACGAGGTACTCCGTCCCGCCCGGGCGCAACTGGTCCAGGACCCACAGGCCGCGCTGCGCGAAGGAGAGCGGCAGCGGGCGGGACCTGTCCGCGGGGGTGACGGGCGAGGAGAGGGCGGTCGCCTGCGGCGTCTCCGGCTGCCGCGCCCCGGCGGACGCCCCGAACATCTCCTCCATCTGGGCGCGCACCCGGGCGGCGACGAGGTCCGCGAGAGTGGCCACGGTCGGCGCGGCGAACACGTCCCGCACCGAGACCGGCACCGGGAACCGCTCGCGCAGCCGGGCCACCACCCGGGTGGCGAGCAGTGACTGCCCGCCGAGGTCGAAGAAGCGGTCGTGCCGGCCGACCCGGCCGGCTCCGAGCACCTCGGCCCACACCTCGGCGATCGCCTGCTCCGCCGGGGTGGCGGGCGCGGTGTAGGTCTCCGCGCCGCCCAGCGGGGCCAGGCCGGGCAGCGCCCGGCGGTCGAGCTTGCCGTTGCCGAGCAGCGGCAGCTCGGCGAGGGTCCCCCACAGGGTGGGCACCAGGTGACCGGGGAGCCGCTCGGCCAGGTAGGTCCGCAGCTCGGAGAGCGGCACGCCGGGGCCCGCCGGAAGGATGTGGGCGGCCAGCCTCGGGTTGCCCGGGTCGGACCGGTCGGCGACCACCGCGGCGGCGCGGACGGCCGGATGCTCGGCCAGGACGCCCTCGATCTCGCCGGGCTCGACGCGGAAACCGCGAATCTTGATCTGCTGGTCCGCGCGGCCCAGGAAGACCAGGGTGCCGTCGGGTCGCTGCCGGGCCAGGTCGCCGGTCCGGTAGAGGCGCGCTCCGGGCTCGGTCGCGTGCGGATCCGGTACGAAGCGGTCCGCGGTGAGGCGCGGGCTGCCGAGGTAGCCCTGGCCGACACCGCGCCCGCCGACGTAGATCTCGCCGGCCACGCCGGGCGGCACCGCGCGCATGGCGTCGTCGAGCAGGCAGACGGTGGCGCCGGGGATCGGCCGGCCGATCGGGACCGGACCCGGCACCGTCTCGCCCGCGGGCACGATGTGCACGCAGCAGGCGACGGCGGTCTCGCTCGGACCGTAGCTGTTGACGATCCGGGTCGCCGGGGCGTGCGCGGACCACACGGCGAGCTGCTCGCCGCGCAGTTCCTCCCCGCCGATCACCAGGCACCTGGCCGTGCCGGCCAGCACGTCGGCGGGGAGCGTCCCGGCCAGCAGGTCCAGGTGGGTCGGGGTCAGCTTGACGACGCCGTAGGGACCGTCGGCCAGCGCCCGCGCCAGCTGCTCGACGCCGGCCGGCTCCTCGTCCACCAGCCGCACCGGGGCTCCGGCGGCCAGCGTCGGGTAGAGCGAGGTGAGGGCGAGGTCGTAGGCGATGGAGGTGTGCAGCGGCGATCCCACGCCGTCACCCGGCCGCAGCTCCGCGCAGGCCCAGCGGGTGTAGCCGGCCAGGCCGCCGTGGGTGACCATGGCCCCCTTGGGGCGACCGGTGGATCCCGAGGTGTAGACCACGTACGCCAGGTCGTCCGGGTGCGGCCGGACGTCCGGCGCGGTCGGCGGGCAGGCCCGTATCCCGGCCCGCTCGGCCGGGTCGTCCAGCGCCACCAGCCGGACTCCCGCGGGGAGCAGCGGAGCGGCGTCGGCGGTCGCGATCAGCAGCGGCGCGGCGGAGTCCGCCAGCGCCTGTGCCAGACGCTCGGCCGGATGGGCGGGGTCGAGCGGGATGTAGGCCGCCCCGGATTTGAGCACGGCCAGGAGCGCGACGACGAGGTCGGCGGTTCTCGGCAGCCGGACCGCGACGAGCGTGCCGCGGCTGGCGCCGAGCGCGCGGAGGCGACCGGCCAGCCGGTTGGCCTCGCGGTCCAGTTCGGGGTAGGTGAGGGTGGTTCCGCCGCCGGTGACGGCGATCCCCTCGGTGACGGCCGCGCGGGCCGCGATCAGCTCCGGCACGGTGCCGGAGTCGTCCGGCACCGGCTCGCCCGCCAGGACGGGCGCCGCGGCCTCCGCGCCGGTGAGCAGCGGCAGCCGTCGCACGGGTGTGTCCGGCGCCGCGACGGCCGCCCGCAGCAGCCGCACGTAGTGGTCGGCGAAGCCCGCCATCGACGAGGCGTCGAAGAGCGCGGCCGCGTACTCGATCCGGCCGTCCAGGCCGCCGTCCGGCCGCCGCGTCAGATGGCAGCCCAGATCGAACTTGGCACCCGGCAGGTCGGGGAGCTCCACGCCGGACGGGCGGGCCGCCGCCTCGTGCGTCGCGAACATGATCGAGAACAGCGGGTTGCGGGACAGGTCGCGCTGCGGCGCGAGCTCCTCGACGACCAGCTCGAACGGCACCTCGGCGTGCGCGTACCCGGCCGTGGCGCTCTCCCGGACCTCCGCCAGCAGGTCGGTGAAGCCGGCCCGGTCGGCGAGAGACGCCCGTACCACGATGGTGTTGACGAAGAGGCCGACGAGATCGTCCAGCTCGGGCCGGTTCCGCGCGGAGACCGGCACGCCGACGGCCAGGTCGCTCTGGCCGGTGTAGCGGGCCAGGATCGCGAGGAAGCCGGCCAGCAGCGTGATGGACGGCGTCGCCCCGTGGCCGCCGCCGAGCTCGTCGAGGCGGGCCGCCAGCTCCGGCGGGACGGCGAACCTGACCGTACCGGCCCTCGGGTCGCGGACCGCGGCGCGCGGCCGGTCGGCCGGCAGCTCGGCCGGCTCCATCCCGGCCAGCCGCTCCCGCCAGAACCCCAGCTCCCGCTCGACGAGCTCGGCGGCGGACCCCGCCATACGGTCGCGCTGCCAGATCGCGTAGTCGGCGTACCGGACCGGGAGCGGCGGCAGCGGCCTGCCCTCCAGCGCCGCGACCAGCTCGCCGGCGAGCACCTCGTGCGACCGGTCGTCGGTCGCGATGTGGTGCAGCGTGAACAGCACGGTGTGCTCACCGCCGGGCCCGCGGACCACGCGGACCCGGACCGGCGGGGCCGCGGACAGGTCGAAGGGGCGGGTCATCTCCTCGGCGAGCACCTGCCGGGGGTCGCCGTCCTCGATCCGCACCGGGACCGGCCCGGCCGGCTCGACGACCTGCGCCGGCTCGCCGTCGCCCTCGGCCGGGTAGCGGGTGCGCAGGATCTCGTGACGCTCGAAGAGCCCGGTCAGCGCGGCGCGCAGCCGGTCGGGGTCCGGCGTGCCCGGCACCCTCACCGCGAGGGGCTCCAGGTAGGAGGTGCCCTCCGGGTCGAGCTGGTGCAGGAACCACATCCGCCGCTGCGCGAACGAGAGCGGCACGGGACCGGTCCGCGGCGCGACCGGCACCGGCGGGAGGGCGCGGCCGGCGGTCTCCAGCCGCGCGGCGAGGCGCTCGACGGTACGGGCCTCGAACAGCGCGGCGACCGGCAGCTCGATCCCTCGCTCGGCGCGCAGGCGGCCGACCACGAGGTTGGCCGAGAGCGAATGCCCGCCCAGGGCGAAGAAGTCCGCCTCGGCGTCGGCCACCGGACGCTCGAGCACCTCCGCGAACGCCGCCGCCACCGCGCGTTCCGCGGGCGTCCCCGGCTCGCGTCCCGCCGGGACCGCGTCGGCGGGCATCGCCCGCAGGGCCGCCCGGTCGATCTTCCCGTTGGGCGTCGTGGGGAACTCCGCCACCCCGAGGAAGTCCGCCGGGATCAGGTACGGCGGGAGCAGCCGCGCGCAGTGCAGGTGCAGTTCCCGCGCGGAGGGCGGCGCGGCCGGGTCGGCCGGCTGGACGTGGGCGACGAGGCGCGGTCCGGTACCGGCCTCGACCGCCTGGACCACCGCGAACCGCACCCCCTCGTGCGCCGCCAGCACGCCCTCGACCTCGCCCGGCTCGATCCGGTGTCCGCGGATCTTGATCTGGTCGTCAGTGCGGCCGAGGATCTCGATCCTGCCGTCCGGGTGACGCCGGGCGACATCGCCGGTGCGGTACAGCCGTCCGCCCGGCACCGTGCCGTAGGGGTCGGGGACGAACCTGTCGGCGGTCAGCGCCGGCCTGCGGTGGTAGCCGACCGCGACGCCGTCGCCGCCGATGCACAGCTCTCCGCTCGCCCCGGTGGGCACCGCGTTCAGTCCGTCGTCCAGGACGTGCAGCGTCGTGTTGGCCACCGGGGCGAAGTCGCGCACCTCGCCGTCCGCCAGGAACGCGACCGACGACCACACGGTCGTCTCGGTCGGCCCGTACAGGTCCCACAGCCGTGCGCCGCCCGCGCACAGGCGGCGCGCGAGCTCGGCGGGCAGCCGCTCGCCGCCGCAGAGCGCGGTGAACCCGGCGGGCGGGCTCCAGCCGGCGTCGAGCAGCAGCCGCCAGGTCGTCGGGGTCGCCTGCATCACGGTCGCGCCGATGCGGGCCAGCAGGGCGGCGAGCCGCTCCGGGTCGCGGGCGTCCTCGGGCTCGGCGACCACCACGCGCCCGCCGACGACGAGCGGCAGGAACAACTCCAGCGCCGCGATGTCGAACGACACCGTGGTCACGGCCGGGAAGACGGTGCCGGGGGCCAGCCCCGGCCGCTCGCGCATGGACCACAGGAAGTTGGTGAGCGCCCGATGCGAGACCAGCACGCCCTTGGGCCGTCCGGTCGATCCCGAGGTGTAGATGAGATAGGCCGGGTCGTCCGGCACCACCGCCCGCGGCGCGGGTTCCGGAGACCGCTCGGACCGCGGCTCCGCGAGGTCGTCGATCCGCACCACGGTGGCCGCGGCCGCCCCTCCGGCGCCGGCGCCGGAGGTGACCAGTACCCTCGCCCCGGCGTCGTCGAGCACGTAGGAAAGCCGGTCGGCCGGATGGGTGGGATCGAGCGGCAGGTAGGCCGCCCCGGCCAGGTGCACGCCGACCAGCGCCGCGACGAGTTCGACGCCGCGCGGCACGGCCACGCCGACCGGTTCGCCGGAACGCACGCCGAGCCGCCGCAGGCGACCGGCGAGGGCACCGGCCAGTGCCATGAGCTCCGCGTAGCTGAGCCGCCGGTCGCGGCACTCGACCGCCACCGCGTCCGGCGTCCTGGCCGCCTGTGCCGCGATCAGCTCGTGCACCGGAAGCGCGGGGTACGGCTCCGCGGCCTCCCTGCCGCTGTTCGGAGCGTGGTCCTCTGGCGGCGCGTGCCGTCGCGAAGGGGTGGGATCCACACCGGTCTGGTCAGGCATGCTCATCGTCCCCTCGGGATGGCTCGGCGGATCGTCAGCGAGCCTCGTCGGCCATGCGCAGCCGCAGGCTGAGCGGGCGCATGTCGGTCCAGACCCGCTCGATGTGGTCCAGGCACTCCTGCCGGGTTCCGGAGGCGCCCTCGGCCCGCCAACCGGCGGGCAGCGCACGGTCGGCGAACCAGACCGAGTACTGCTCCTCGTGGTTGACCACGACCAGGTACTTCTCGTCCGCGGACATCTCTCTCCTCAACGGTCGCGTTGTTCCGCTTCTCCCGGACCCGCCTCCGGGCCCGTGGAGAAGTCGGGAAGGTGGATCCCGAGCCCCCGCGCCGCGGCCTCGTCCATGACGTGGGCGGCGAGGGCGGCGTCGAGGGCGCCGAGCCCGAAAGGCGAGAACACCGTCACGGCTCCGGCGTCATAGGGCAGCGCGGTGCCCGGGGCCAGCAGGTCGCCGAGCTCGGCGGTGACGAATCCCCGGTTCCCGGCCAGCCGCGCGGCCAGGTCGAGCGAGGTCGCCTCGCGGCAGACGTGGTCGGTGTCGTCGACCACGTTCCTGGCCGCCAGGATCGACTCGGGGGTCAGGTCGCGCAGCGACACGTGCAGCACGACGGTGCCCGGCAGGCAGGAGTCCGTGCTCAGGTGCGGCTCGCCGGCGGTGGTGGCGAGGGAGACGATCCGGTGCGCGGCCAGCGCCTCCTCGACGTCACCGGCGATCTCGACCTTCAGGTCGGGCACCCGGGACGCGAACTCCCGGGCGCGCTCGGGGTCGAGGTCGAACACCGTGACCGTCGCCAACTCGGGGAGCTGTGACCGCAGGAAGCGGAGGATCTCGAAGTTGATGACCCCGCAGCCGATCAGCGTGACCCCGCTCCGGACGTCGGCGGGAGCGTCGGCGGTGAGCGTGGCCGCGGCCACGGCCGCGCCGGCCGCGGTGCGCCTGGCCGAGATGACCGCTCCCTCCAGCAGCGCCACCGGCCGTCCGTCCGTGACGGAGTTGAGCAGGATCGCGGCCGACGCCCGCTCCAGCCCGAGGGCCAGGTTCCCGGGGAACGACGCCACCCACTTGACCGCCGCGACCGGGCGCTCGCCCCCGACATAGGCGGGCAGCGCGATGATCCGGTCGCGTGTGTTGCCGGGGAAACGCAGGAAGACCGAGTGCGGCACCGAGGTCTCCCGCCGCGAATGGGCCAGGTAGGCGTCCCTGACGGTCCGGCAGACGGCGTCCTCGGCGTCGTCCAGCACCGCCAGCACGTCGCTCCTGCGGAGGATCAGCATGCCGTTTGCTCCTTCCAGAGGTGGGCGATGTCGCCGAACCTCTCTTCCACCCAGACGTCGGAGTAGATGGTGTCCAGGTACCGCTCGCCCCGGTCGGGCAGCAGCAGGACGCAGTTGGCTCCGGCCGGGATCTCCGCGAGCCGCTGCGCGACCGCGCTCACCACGGCGCCCGAGGAACCACCGCCCAGGATCGCCTCGACACCGACCAGCCGCCGGCAGCCGACCACGCAGTCCTGGTCGGTCATCCGGGCCACGGAGTGGGCGATGCCGTCGTAGTACAGCTCCGAGCGAATCGCCGCGCCGTGCCCCGGGATGAGCCGCTGGCAGGACGGCTCGCCGAAGATGGCGCTGCCCTCAGCGTCGACGGCGACGATGTGCGTGCCCAGCCCGTGGTCCGCGACGAACCTGGCGCACCCGTGAATGGTGCCGCAGGTTCCGGTGGCCACGAAGAGGTAGTCGACGTTCCCGTCGAGCTGCCGGACGACCTCCTGCATGATCGTTTCCTGGGCGCGGGCGTTGAGCGGGTTGGCGTACTGGTTGGGCCAGAACGCGTGGGGAATGTCGTGGACGAGTTCGCGGACGCGCCGGATCCTGGCGGACAGGAAGTCGCCCACCTCGTTGTCGGGCTCGCGCACGATGTCCAGCTCCGCCCCGTACGCGGCCAGGATCGCGAGGTTCTGGGCGGTCATCTTCGGATCCGCCACGCAGATGAACCGGAGACCGAACCAGCGGCACACCTGCGCGAGCCCGATGCCGAGGTTGCCCGAACTCGACTCGACGACCGTCGACTGGTTCGGGATGAGCTCGCCGCGCTCGATCGCACCCAGCACCATGCCCATGGCGGACCGGTCCTTCATGCTGCCGCCCGGGTTCAACGACTCCAGCTTGGCGTGGAACCGGACCTGGGAGTCCCCGAAGAGGCGCGTCAGCCGCACCAGGGGGGTCGCACCGACCGCGGAGAGGACGCCGTCACCGACCCGCGCGTTCACCGCCGGAGTCGTCCGGCCGGGGGGCGCACAGTCGATGGCCTCATATCCTGCGCTCACCGTTCCGCTCCGTCAGGAAATTCAGAAGATATGCTCCGCGAGACATTGGCACCTTTCCGGACGGCTTCATTCTCATGGGTTTCCGGCAGCACCCGCCAGAACCCGCCGAACATATTTACCGGGCCACCTCGAATGGCTGTCCACATCAGCGGGCCCCAAAACGTGGCCCGACCATAACCAGGGCGCCTCGACAGGGTCAATAGCGCAGGCCCCGGAAATGGTCATTGCCGCAAAAACTCCAGCCGTGCATGATAAGTCTCGACACCGCCGAATTATCGCACCGTATTCACCGAATGAACGGGCCGCCCGGCGCATTAATGTCGCTATTAGACGATGGCTGGGAGCTGTCCCGCCGGCGGGACAGCCGGGCGACGCGGACCGCCGGGGAGCGTGCCATGGCCGCTCCGACCCCCCGCACGCGAAGGAGAAAGCCGAGATGACCACCATTTTGCCCGCTCCGGCGGGCCCGCTGAATAATGTTCGGCCGATGACCGGTGAGGAATACCTGGAGTCGTTGCGCGACGGCCGCGAGGTATATATCGGGGGCGAGCGCGTGCCGGACGTTACCACTCACCCGGCCTTCCGTAACAGCGCGCGTTCCATCGCCCGGCTGTACGACGCGCTACACGAACCGGAGGCCGCGGATGTATTGCGTGTGCCGACCGACACGGGAAACGGCGGATTCACCCATCCGTACTTCAAAACGGCCCGTTCCGCGGCCGATCTGGTCGCCTCCCGGGACGCGATCGTCGCCTGGCAACGGCTCGTCTACGGCTGGATGGGCCGCACCCCGGACTACAAGGCCGGCTTCTTCGGCACCCTGGAGGCCAACGCGGAGTTCTACCACCCGTTCCAGGACAACGCGCTGCGCTGGTACAAGGAGGCGCAGGAGCGGCTGCTCTACTTCAACCACGCGATCGCGCATCCTCCCGTCGACCGGGACCGGCCGGCCGACCGGACCGCGGACGTGTGCGTCCACGTCGAGGAGGAGACCGACTCCGGCCTGATCGTGTCCGGCGCGAAGGTCGTCGCGACCGGGTCCGCGATCACCAACGCGAATTTCATCGCCCACTTCGGCCTCCCGCTCAGGGACAAGAAGTTCGGCCTGGTCTTCACGGTGCCGACGAACTCTCCCGGCCTGAAGTTCATCTGCCGCACCTCCTACGAGCAGGCGGCGGCGGCGCAGGGCAGCCCCTTCGACTACCCGCTGTCCAGCCGGATGGACGAGAACGACAGCATCATGGTGTTCGACCGGGTGCACGTGCCCTGGGAGAACGTTTTCATGTACGACGCCGGCGCGGCCAACTCCTTCGCCGCCGGATCCGGTGTCCAGGAGCGCTTCACCTTCCACGGCTGCGCGCGACTGGCCGTCAAGCTGGACTTCATCGCGGGCTGCGCGATGAAGGGCGTGGAGGCGACCGGCGTCTCGACGTTCCGCGGCGTGCAGGCCCAGATCGGCGAGATCCTCAACTGGCGCGACCTGTTCTGGGGGCTGTCCGACGCGATGGCCAAGTCGCCGACCTCGTGGCACGGCGACGCCGTGCAGCCGAACCTCAACTACGCCATGGCGTATCGCACGTTCATGGGCGTCGGCTATCCCCGCATCAAGGAGATCCTCCAGCAGACCCTCGGCAGCGGCCTGATCTACCTGAACTCGCACGCCGCCGACTGGAAGAACCCCGACGTGCGCCCCTACCTGGACCGCTACCTGCGCGGCTCGCGGGGCATCCAGGCCATCGACCGGGTGAAGCTGCTCAAGCTGCTCTGGGACTGCGTCGGCACCGAGTTCGCCGGACGCCACGAACTCTACGAGCGCTCCTACGCCGGCGACCACGAGGGCATCCGGGTGCAGACGCTGCAGTCCTACACGGCGAGCGGGCAGGCCCAGGCGCTGAAGGGCTTCGCCGAGCAGTGCATGGCCGAGTACGACCTCGACGGGTGGACCCGTCCCGACCTGATCGGTCCCGAGGGCCTGCCCGGCCACGCGCGTTGACGCCACCGCACGGAGACATCGCCCACACCGAAGGAACCATCATTGGCCATCATCGCGCTTGAGCCGTCGGCCCGGCCCCGCCGGGAGTACCACCCGCTCGCCTGGAAACCGTTGTCGCTGATCGTCGCGGCCGTCGTCGTGCCGGTGGCGCTGCTCATCGACGGCTACGGCTACAACATCGACGAGCTCTACTTCATCGCGGCCGGTCGGCAGCCGGCCTGGGGATACGCCGACCAGCCGCCGCTCGTGCCGCTGCTGGCCGCGCTGACCGACGCCCTGTTCCCCGGTTCGCTGCTCGCGCTCCGGCTGCTGGACCTGCTCGTGGTCGCGGCCGGTGTCGTGGTCACCGCGCAGATCGCGCGGGAGATGGGCGGCCGGGGGCGGGCGCAGGTCATGGCGGCCGCCGCCTACGCGATCGCGTTCCTCGGCCAGGCGGGCAGGCTCGACACCGAGACCTTCGACGTCGTGCTGTGGATGACGGCCGGCCTGCTGGTGATCCGCTGGGTCCGGCTGCGCGGCGAGGGCAGGACCGGCCGGAGCGCCGACCTGCCGCTGCTGTGGGCCGGGGTCGTCACGGCCGTGGCGTTGCAGGTCAAGTTCCTCATCCCGGTCTTCTGGGCGGCTCTGGCGGTGAGCGTGCTCGCGGTCGGCCCGCGCGACCTGCTGCGGCGGCCGGCGCTGTGGGCGGGGGCCGCGATCGCGGTGGTCGCCACGCTGCCCGGACTGGTCTGGCAGACCGTCCACGGATGGCCGCAGCTCCAGGTGGCCGCCGCGCTGACCGGAGAGAACGAGATGCTCTGGGGCGGCCGGCCGATGTTCCTGCCGCTGCTGCTGCTGGTCACCGGTATCCCGGTCGGGACGGTGCTGTTCTGCTACGGCCTGTGGGCGCTGCTGCGCTGCCCCGACCTGCGTGACCACCGCTTTCTCGGGTGGACCGTGCTCGGCGTGATCGCCATCCTGCTCGCGGCCGGTGGCCGCTTCACCTATGTCGGCGGGGTGTTCCCCCTCGTCTTCGCGGCGGCGGCGGTACGGATGGAGCGGCACCGGCCGGCCCGCTGGTGGCGCTGGACCGTCAGCTGGCCGGTCTTCGTACTGGCGGCGCTGCTGCCGCTGGTGCAACTGCCGATCACCCCGGTCGCGGAGCTCAGGCAGCCGACCACCCCGCAGGAACGGTCGGACATGCTGGAGGCCTTCCTCCAGCTCGGCTGGCCCGAGCTCGCGAACTCGGTCACCCGGGCCTACAACGCGCTGCCACCGGCCACCCGGGACCGGACCACGGTCCTCACCCGGTACTTCTGGCAGGCGGGCGCCCTGGAGGTGCTGGGCACCAGGCAGGGGCTGCCGCACCCGTACAGCGGGCACCGCGGGTACGGCTACCTGGCGACCCCGCCGGAGGAGCCGGGCCCGGTCCTCTACGTCGGCGGGATGGACGACGAGCTGCGGTCGATGTTCTCCGGCGTCCGGCAGGTGGGCACCGTCGAGGGCAGGATCGGCCTCGGGATCGGCACTCCGATCTGGTTCTGCGAGGGCCGTACCGCGGCCTGGTCGCGGATCTGGCCGCTGCTGAAGCGGGAGGACGCCGCCCGGCGGGCCAGACCCGGCTCCTGAGAACCGCATGGGTGAGGGCGGGCCGATCGCGGCCCGCCCTCACCCATGCGATCTCAGATCTCGAAGTGCAGCGCCACCTGCCGGATCCGCTCGATCAGGGCCGCCTGCTGCAGGCTTCCCTCCTGCTGCGGCCGGACGTCGCCGCCGTGCAGCACCGACCGCACGAAGGCGCCGATCACGTTCGCGAACTGGTGGTCGGCCGGCAGGATCAGTTCCTCGCGATGGTCCTGGCGCTCGACGCGCAGCACCGGCAGGTGCGTCTCCGGCGGGGTGAACACCCGGTCCAGCAGGATCCGGCCGGTGCTGCCCGAGAGCTGGTAGTCGTTCCGGTAGGAGTGCTCCATGCCGAAGGTGAGCTGCGCGGGGACGCCCTGCGGCGTACAGAGCAGGACGTTCCCGGACATCACCACGTCCTGCTTCTGGTCGTGCCGGAAGACGGCGCCGATGACCTGAAGATCTCCGCCGAGGAAGTGCACCGCCGCGCGGACCGGGTAGCCGCCGAAATCCAGGAAGGCGCCGCCGCCGACGTCACGCTGGTAGCGGATGTCGCCCTCCGGTTTGGGAGGGATGGTGAAGGCGGCGGCGAAGCCGCGCAGCTCGCCGATCACGCCGTCGGCGACCAGCTTGCGTACCGCGGCGTGCTGGGAGTGGTGCAGGAACATGTAGTTCTCCAGCAGCACCAGCCCGCGCGAGCGGGCCAGCGCGAGGAGCCTGCTCGTCTCCGTCTGGCTGTCGGTCATCGGCTTCTCGACCAGGACGTGCTTGCCGGATTCGAGCGTCCGCTCGATCCACTCCGCGTGCAACAGCGCCGGCAGCGGGATGTAGACGGCGTCGACGTCCGGACGGTCCAGCATCGACTCGTACCCCTTGAGCGGGACGCCGCCGAACCGGTCGGTGAACGCGGTCGCCTTCCGCAGGTCACGGCTGGCGACCGCGGTGACCTGCACGTCCGCGTCGGCCACCATCGCGGGAAGGGTCCGCCGCCAGGCGATGTCCGCGCATCCCATGACTCCCATGCGAAGCCGGTCGGTGCTGACACTGATCATTGGTGCGACTCCACTCGGCATAGGACGGACAGAAGGCGATCGCGTGAACCCACCGCGGCATCCCGGTTCAGCGCTGCGGACCGGCCTTCAGCGCCGCGTAGTGCGCCAGGCAATCCTCGTAGGTGGGGAGCAGCCCCTTGGCCGCCGCCTCAGCCAGGGTGGGCGCGCCCGCGTCCTTGTCCGACATGATCGGCGGCTCGGTGAGACCCCACGGGATACCGATCTCAGGGTCCCGTGGATCGATCTCAAGCATCGTGCCCGGTTCGTACGCCTCCGAGCACAGGTAGTTCATGCAGGCGTCGTCGGTCAGCGCCAGGAAGGCGTGCCCGAGACCGTCGGCGAGATAGACCGCGATGCCGGACTTCTCATCCTGCAGCGTCGTCTCGTACTTCCCGTACGTCGGCGAGCCCACCCTCAGGTCCACCACGACGTCCAGCACCGCGCCGCGCACGCAGGTGACCAGTTTGGCCTGACCCGGCGGGAGCGCGGTGCCGTGGATGCCGCGCAGCGTGTTGCGGCGGCTCGACGAGTAGTTGGCCTGGCCGACCGTGAAGGGATAGCCGATCGCATCGGAGATCACCTCGGAGCGGAACGCCTCGTAGAAGTATCCGCGCCGGTCGTCGTGTTTGGTCGGCGTCAACCGGTAGGCGTCCGGCACCGACAGCTCGGTCACCATCATCGAGTCGAACATCCGCCACCACACTCCTGAGTGAGAACGTCACGGCCGGCGATCGGCTCGCCGGCCTTCCGATAGCTACGCGGCCCGGCCCGCACGGGAGCCCGCGATCAGTACAGGCTGTGCATGCAGGCGAGCAGGCTGCGGGCCTCGATGTTGAGGTAGTGGCCGTGCCGCAGCAGGTCCGTGAGCTGACGGACGGTCATCCAGCGGAAGTTCGCCGGCACGTCGAGGGAGAAGTCCTCGCCGACCTCGGCGATCTGGTAGCGGGTCAGGGCCTGGTAGAAGCGCCCGCCCTCCTCGGAGAGCACCGCGTCGTAGCGCATGGTCGCGTCGGCCAGGGCGTCACGCAGCAGCAGGTCCTCGATCTCGGTGACCCCCGCCCCCGGCAGCAGCTGCACGGTCGGCGCCATCTCCACCATGTCCATCAGGCCGAACTCCGGCCTGGCCTGGACCAGCAGGTGCAGCACTCCGCCGATGGGGCGCGCGACGAACAACGCGCGCCCCTCCCCGCGGGGGAACAGCAGCGGCTGGGTCCACCGCTTGACCTCCCTGGTCCCGGCCTCCACCTCGGCCGCGATGATCCGGAAGTGCCGGCCCTCGCCGTCGGTGATCTCGTCGTCGGTCCGCTCCCAGCCGCCGACCTTCGCCAGCGGCACCAGGCGGGCCGTCCAGTCGCACCGGGTCTTCGCCTCGGTGAACCAGCTCAGCACCTCGCCGGCGCCGACGTCGTCCGGCCGGTACCGGTAGGAGCGGATGAGCGCGTCCCTGAACGAGTCTCCGGTCGACGCGTCCTCATCCTCCGGCAGCTCGACCGGCAGGCAGGACAGGACCGTGCGGGCGTCCATGTTGACCAGGTTGTCGACCTGGGTGAGCTCGCGGATCTGGGCCAGGGTGAGCCAGCGGTAGTCCTCGTGCACCGGCACGTCGCCGGTCATGAGCACCACCATGTTGCGGTTGCGCTTGCGCCAGAACCAGGCCCCCTGCTCCGACTGCAGGACGTCCACCAGCACCTGACCTCGGGCCGGTCCGACGAAGCACTCCAGGTACCTGGTGCCGGCGCCGCGGTGCACCTGGGTGTAGTTGCTCCGGGTCGCCTGGACGGTCGGCGACAGTTGCAGCGTGTTGATGTTGCCCGGTTCCATCTTCGCCTGCATCAGGCAGTGCAGGACGCCGTCGAACTCCTTCACCACGATGCCGAGAATCCCGATCTCCGGCTGGTTGATGATCGGCTGCGACCACGTCTCCCGGCCGCCGTCGCGGACCTGCAGGCCCTCGATGGTGAAGAAGCGCCCGCTGGCGTGCGCCAGGTTGCCGGTGTCCGGCTCGAAGTTCCAGTCGTCCAGCCGGGAGAAGGGGATCCGCTCCACCATGAAGCGACCGCTGCGGTGCCGGTCGGCCCACCAGTCGTGGAACTCCTCGGTGGACATGAGCGCCCCGTCGTCGGCCGCCGAGGCCCGGCGCGTCGGCACGCCGGCCGCCTCCCCGGTCTGCGCGCGCGAAGCCGCGAGTCGCGTCATGATGGGTCCCTTCCCGTCCTCGGTGCGATTTTCTTCAGACCTTCGCCAGGACGTCGCGGAGCGTGTCGATGACCCGTTCCTGGTCGATGTCGGAGAGCGAGGCGTACATGGGCAGGGAGAAGATCTCGTCGGCCACCGTCTCGGTGACCGGCAGGGAGCCCTTCCGGTAGCCGAGGTGCGCGAAGCCCGACTGGGTGTGCACCGGCCACGGGTAGCTGATGTTCAACACGATGCCGTGCGCCTTGAGCGCCTCAAGGATCCTGTCCCGCTTCGGGTGACGCACCACGTGGACGTAGTACACGTGGTCGTTGCCGGGAGCGGTCTTCGGGGTCACCAGGTCGGTGCCGGCGAAGGCCTCCGCGTAGCGGGCCGCGATCACCCGCCGCCTGGCGATGTAGTCGTCGAGCCGGGTCAGCTTGCGGCGCAGGATCTCGGCCTGCACCTCGTCCAGCCGGCTGTTGTATCCGGGCGTGGAGACGACGTAGTACTGGCTCTCCATCCCGTAGTAGCGCAGGCGGCGCAGGTTCGCGTCCACCTCCGCGTCCCGGGTCATGGTGGCACCGCCGTCGCCGTAGGCGCCCAGCACCTTGGTGGGGTAGAAGGAGAACGCCGCGACCTGCCCCATCGAGCCGGCGATCCGGCCGTGGTGGCGGGCGCCGTGCGCCTGCGCGCAGTCCTCCAGGATCGGCAGGTTGTGCTCGGCGGCGATCGCCTCCAGCGGCGCCATGTCGACGCACTGCCCGTACAGGTGGACCGCCACGATGCATCGTGTGCGGTCGGTGACGAGGGCGGCCACCTGCTCGACGTTCATCAGGTAGGTGTCGGGGTCGATGTCGGCGAACACCGGCGTCGCACCGACCGCGTCGATCGCGACGACCGTCGGGGCGGCCGTGTTCGAGACGGTGATCACCTCGTCACCGGCTCCGACGCCGAGGGCACGCAGGCCGAGCACGATCGCGTTGGTGCCGTTGTCGACGCCCACGCAGTGCGGGACGCCGTGGTAGGCGGCGAACTCCTCCTCGAACGCCTGTACGCTCGGCCCGAGCACCAGCCGTCCCGAACGGAACACCGTGTCGACCGCGTCGAGGATGTCGTCGCGTTCCTTCTCGTACTCCGGCAAATAACCCCACACGAAAAGGGTCATCGGGGCACGTCACCTCCAATGCGCGAGGGCCCGTCCAGCAGCTGGCCGCGGGCTCGGACGACGGGTTTCAGACGATGTTCTTGAGCAGGTCCACTCCGTGCACGTCCCAGGCCTCGCGGTAGATCGCGAAGACGTGGACGTCCAGGACCTGGCCGTGGAAGTACGTGTGCCTGGGCAGGACCGCCTCCGCCTCGACCATCAGCGCGTGCGGCTCGGCGAACCCGAGGCTCTCGATGCCGGGATCGGTGGCGTGGAAGTAGACCTTGCGAGTGCGCCACATCGCGAAGGCGAAGTTGACCGTGAGCGCGGCCGCGTCCGTCCGGATCTCGTCCGGCTGGCCGGCCAGATGGACATCGGCCTTGAGGTGGCCCGCCGGGGCGAGTTCGGACAGCGTGCTGAACCCGACGACCTCCCCGGTGTCCTTGCGATGCACCAGGAAACAGGCGGACAACCCCTGGCCGAAGGTGTCGACGAACCTGTCGATCACCGGCAGACCGCTGTGCCCCAGTCGGAACAGGATGTCGTAGACCTTGGCGGCGTCCTTGACGCCCGCGGGCCGCAACTCGATCTGCCTGGACTCGGTGTAAGGAAACAACATTTCTTGGTCATCCTCGTTTCGGAGCCGAGCTCCGGCGACATGAAATGGCATTCACGCGCCAATGGCACAGATTTTCGGGAAACGCGCACGGAACATCACCTGTCCCGCCGGCGGGACAGGTGGACACACACCGAATCAGTACGTCGGCCGGAAATCCTTCGGGTGTTCACCAGATCTATCACATCGGCCCGGTCACCGGCACCCCGCCGATTATTTCGGGTAGCCGGATAAGAACGGTGGACGGGGCTAACGCTATTGCCCCCACCATGAGGCCGTGACTACTGTCGTCGGCGTTTAGGCGTCCGCCGACAAAGCCTCGTTTAGGAGCGGGTCCGCGAAAGCACTTCCAAGCTTTGTCGATTCGGACCTCGCGTGGACATCACCGCGACCGCACGAAAGGACGAAAGATATGTCAGACAATGACCTGGCCACCGATGTCGACCTCACCCTGGTCGACGATGTGGAGCGCATGGTCCGGGGTACCGCCGAAATGATCTGCGCCGAGCAGCCCGATGTGCCGCAGCCGGAGTCGCTGCACGACCTCGACTCCTTCTCGATGGTCCAGATCCTGCTGGAGCTGGAGAACACCACACAGCTCAAGCTGCTGGAGCGGTTCGAGGGCTTCCAGGGCGAGACGTTCCGCGACCTCGCGGAGTTCATCGTCAAGTTCACCACGGAAGACGAGCAGGAGAAGCAGCGCCAGGCCGCGGAAGCGCCCCAGGAGCAGACGTCGCCGGTTTAGCCGCCGGCCCGTGCGCTGTCCCGCCAGCGAGACAGCGCAGTGGCGGCAGAACCGGAATCTCGGATGCCGGCCGGCCAAACAGTGCGTCTGGGGGAACGGGCGCAGAATAATCCACGGAATGACACCGGAGCCACTTTTACCGGCAGGCCGTTCATTGCGCCCGGAGTACCATTGACCCAGGATGACGATATGCCTGACACATTGCACGTGATCTCTCCCGAACCGGCCCGGGAACCGCTCAGGTTGCACCCGCCGAGGCATCGGATCGAGCGGCGGTCGATCCTTATGTGGACGCTCAACGCACTGATCTGGGGAATATTCGTCGTTGGCGCTCTCAGCGTGCTGTACGCGCTGGTTCCGGACACCCGGCCGTGGCTGGGCCCGGTGATCTGGATTTTCTCGGCGATTTACGCGGTGAACGTGGCGGTCATGCCGACCTGGCGTTATCTGGTGCACCGCTGGGAGATCAACGACCAGGCCGTCTACGCGCTCAACGGCTGGATCACCCGTGAGTGGCGGATCACCCCCATCTCACGCATCCAGTCCGTGGAGACCAGAAGGGGTCCGCTGCAGAACGTGCTGGGCCTGGCCACGCTCAAGGTGACCACCGCCTCCAGGGAGGGCGGGATCACCATCGACGGGCTGGACGCGGGGGTGGCCGAGGAGTGCTCGCGCCGGCTCACCGAGATCACCCAGGCCACTCCGGGAGATGCCACGTGAGCACCACCCGGTCGGCGGACGAACCGCTCCGGACGGACCCGCCGCCACCGCCCGCCGACCCACCGCCGCCCGCCGACCCACCGCCCGCCGACCCGCCGCCGGCCGCGAAGGCGGCGGCCGAGACCGTCGACGAGGTGGTCGACGAGGTGGTCGACGACGGGGTGGGCTGGCAGCGGCTGAGCAGCCGGGTGGCGTGGGTCGACGGGCTGCGATTCGTGCTCAGCCTGATCCCCAGCTTTCTCACCATGTTCGTCTTCGACCGGGGTTTCGACGCCTGGCCGGTCCTCATCATCAGCGTGGTCGGCACCACGGTCAGCATCCTGAACCTGCGGCGCTGGCTGACCACCAGGTACCGGCTGACCACCGACCGGGTCGAGATCCGCCGGGGGGTGCTGGTCCGCAAGTACCGCTCCGTCCCCAGGGACCGGATCCGCACGGTGGACACCACCGCGAAGTTCCGGCACCGGATCGCCGGGCTCCGCGTGCTGCACATCGCCTCCGGTGAGGCGCGCACCTCTTTCAAACTCGACGCCATCCCCAAGAAGGCGGCCGAGGAGCTCCGCGACGAACTGCTGCGCGATCGGGGAAGTGCGGATCCCCGCGAGGACGTGACTCCCGAGAACGACCGCCCGGCACCCCAGGAGACCGTCATCGCACGGCTCAGCTGGTCCTGGATCCCGTACAACGTGCTCAGTATCTGGTCCTTCCTGGCCGCGGGGCTGTTCCTGCTGAGTACCAGCCTGACGCTGCAGATGTTCGACGTCGACCTTTGGGAGATCATCGGTAACGCGGTCGGCTGGGAGGACCTCGGCCTGGGCTGGTCGATCGCCATCGGGGCCACGGGCTGCTTCGTCGTGGGCACCATCGGCCTGACGATCACCTTCTTCAAGGAGAAGTGGAACTTCGAGCTGGTCCGCACCACGACCGACGACGGCGGCACGGCGCTGCTCACCCGGCAGGGGCTGTTCGGCACCCGCGAGGTGTACCGCGACGACAGGCGCCTGCGCGGGGTCCACATCAGCGAACCGCTGCTCTCCCGATGGATGGGACTGGCCGAGACGGAGGTCATCTCGACCGGGCTGCGGTGGATCCCCGGGAGCGACGCGTCCAGCAGCATCCTGCCGCGCGCGCCCATCGGCGAGGCGCGCCGGGTGGCGGTCCTGGTCCTGGGAGACGAGCACCGGCCGCTGGAGGCGAAGCTCCGCGCCCACCCGCGCGCCGCGCTGTACCGCCGGCTGATCTGGGCCGTCTACGTGCCGGGGATCCTCGCCGGCCTGCTGGCCTGGCTGGGGGCGACCGGTGCCGTCCCCGGCCGGATCTGGCTGGTCCTCGTCGCGCTGATGCCGGTGACCTGCCTTCTGGCGTTCGTGGCGTACCGGTCACTGGGGCACACGCTGGCCGGGCCGTACCTGGTGATGCGGTCCGGGGTGGTGCGGCGCAACACGGTCGTGCTGCAGTGCCGGGGAGTGATCGGCTGGACGTTGAGCCAGTCACTCCTGCAGCGCGCGCTGGGGCTGATGACCATCCGGGTGTCGACCGCGGCCGGGGCTCGCTCGTACGAGATACCGGACGTCGCCGCGGACCAGGCCGTGACGTTCGCGCACGGCGGGACCCCGGAACTGGTGTCCGAATTCCTGGTCAACGACAACCCGTCCAGCTGACCCCGCTCACCTACCTGGTGGACAGGAGGTAGAAATGCGCCAGACCAACCTCACGGATGACTTTTCCGTGAGCGCGATCGGCCTCGGCTGTAGCTCGATGTCACACGGCTACGGGCCGGCCGACCGGGACGACGAGGAGTCCGTCCGGGTCATCCACCGGGCCATCGACTACGGCATCGACATCTTCGACACCGCGGACGTCTACGGGCCGTACACCAACGAAAAACTGCTCGGGCGCGCGCTCGGATCGCACCGGGACGACGTGACGATCGCCACCAAGTGCGGCCTGGTGGTCGGGCCGGACGGCAAGTTCCGTCGCAACGGCCGGCCCGAGTACCTGCGGACCGCCTGTGAGGGATCGCTCCGCCGGCTCAGGACCGACTCCATCGGGCTGTACCAGCTGCACCGGGTCGACCCGGCCGTCCCGCTCGTCGAGACCTGGGGAGCGCTGGGCGAGCTGGTCACCGAGGGCAAGGTCCGGGCGCTCGGCATCTCCCATGCCACCTGCGAGGAGCTGGAGCTGGTCCACTCGGTGTTCCCGATCACCGCGGTCCAGTACGAGCTGTCGGTATGGTCCACGGGCACCCTCGACGACGTCCTGCCGTGGAGTCAGAAGAACGGCGTGGGTTTCCTCGCCTTTGCTCCGCTGGGCCGCGGGTACCTGTCCGGCCACGTCGACCACACCGCCCTGGGCGCGGACGACTCCCGCAGCCGGGACCCGCGCTTCAGCCCCGACGCGATGAGCGTCAACCAGGCGATCGTCGAGGGCCTGCGCGCGATAGGCGCCCGGCACGGCGTCACCTCGGCGCAGGTGGCGATCGCCTGGACGATGGCCCAGGGCGGCAACGTCGTCCCCATCCCGGGAACGAGGCGACGGCACTGGCTCGGGGACAACGCGGCCGCGGTCGACCTGCTCCTCACCCCCGAGGATCTGCGCGACATCCACAACCTCCCATCGGCGGTGGGCGAGATGAGCTGGGACCAGTTCCGTTCCACCGGCTCGCCGACGCACCGGAGCTGACCCAGATGACAGGACCCAAGAAGTTGATCTTTCCGCATACGGCGTCACGCCGCGTCGTGCTCCACCCCGCGAGCGGTACCGACCAGGCCGGCTTCGCCCAGGTCTTCGTACGTACGGGGGTGGAGAGCGTCCGCCCGGCGGTACGGCCGGCCCGGGGAACGATGCGCGCCCACGCCGCGTTCCACGTCTCCACGACCGCCACCAACGAGCGTCTGGGCTTCGCCGGCCTGCACGCGCTCGACCCGGCCGGGCATGTCAGGTGCGCCGTCTACCTGGACCCCCAGCGGGCCCGGCTGGGCGTGGGCTCCGAGGCCATCCTGCTGATGATCAACTATGCCTTCGCCACCCTGGACGTCGAGCGGGTGATCGGGCAGACCACCGAGGCCAGCTTCACCTCCTTCGGGATCACCGGGAGCGACAGGGAGATCGGCGCCCTGCGCGATCACATGTACTTCCGCGGGCGCCTGTGGGACCTGCACAACTTCGAGATCGAGCGCCCGAAGTGGGAGGAGTACATCGACCGGAACGCCACCGGCGTGCTTCCCCCGCCGCTGAGCTGGCGGGCCGCGCCGCCCCGGCCTCTTGAGGTGTCCTGACGGTCCGCTGGACGTCGCCCCGTCCCCGTCGCGATCCGCTCCGGCAACGTGAAGGAGAACACATGGCCACCACGGCCGCGAAACCGCTGATCACCGTACTCGGCGCCTCGGGCCTGCTGGGCACGGCCGTCGCCCGCGAGCTGGCGGTCAGGCCGGTCCGGCTCCGGCTGGTCGGGCGCCGCCCCACTTCCGTCCCGTCCGGATCGCGCGCCGACGTCGAGGTGCGCATCGCCGACCTGACCCACGGCGACGCCCTCACCGCCGCGGTCGACGGCGCCGACGCGGTGATTCACCTGGTCGCGCACCGGGGAAACGCGAGCACGTGGCGGGCCGCCGCGGTCGACCCCGCCGCGGAGCGGGTCAACCTGGGCCTGGTGCACGACCTCGTCGACGCGGTCCGGGCACAACGGCCGGAACGGCCACCGGTGGTGGTGTTCGCCGGCTCGGTCTCGCAGGCGGGGCGCTCGTTGTCGGCGCGGATCGACGGCAGCCAGCCGGACGAGCCGCTGACCGCGTACGACCGGCAGAAACTGGCCGCCGAACGCGCGATCGAGGCCGCCTGCGCCGAAGGGCTGATCCGGGGCAGCACGCTGCGGCTGGCGACCCTCTACAGCCGGGGTACCGATCCCACCGCCCTGGACCGGGGCGTGGTCGCGGCCATGATGCGCCGGGCGTTCGCCGACCAGCCGCTCACCATGTGGCACGACGGCTCCGTCAAGCGGGACCTGCTCTGCGTCGACGACGCGGCCACCGCGTTCGTCACCGCGCTGGACCAGGCCGAGGTGGTCTCCGGCCGGCACTGGCTGGTCGGGACGGGGCAGGCGACCAGCGTCGCCGACCTGTTCGCGATGATCTCCAAGGCCGTCGCCACCCGCTCGGGACGGCCGCCGGTCCCGGTCGTCTCGGTCCCGCCCGCGGACCACTCCATGCCGACGGACGTGCTGGATTTCGTGCTCGACCCGGCCGCGTTCCAGGACGCCACCGGCTGGGCTCCGAGGGTGCCGTTGTTCGAGGGCCTGGACGGCGTCGCCGCCGCCATCGCCAGAGAGTTCCGAGAGGAGAGCCGTGCGCGTCCTGTTCGCCGTTAATCCGGAGAAGAGCATCTTCCAGTACCACGTGCCGCTGGCGTGGGCGCTGCGCACCGCGGGCCACGAGGTCCGCGTCGCCGGCCAGCCCGCCTTCGCCAAGGTGATCACCCAGGCCGGGCTCACCGCGGTTCCGCTGGGCAACGACCGCAGCTCGTGGCGGATCACGGAGAACCGGCAGGAGGCGCTCGACGCGCTGCGCGTGGGCATCATGGCGCCGTACGACGCCTTCGACGATCCGGCGAAGGCCACCTGGGAGTACCTCAAGCCCGGGATGGTCAAGGCCGTGCAGGGCTGGCATCGGGTGAGCAACTTCCCGATCATCACGGACCTGGTGGAGTTCGCCCGGCTCTGGGAGCCCGACCTGGTCATCTGGGAGCCGCTGACCTTCGCCGCGCCGATCGCGGCCAAGGCCTGCGGCGCCGCGCACGCCCGCCTGCTCAACGGCGTCGACGTCTACGGCGGCGTCCGCCAGATCTACCGGCGGCTGAAGGCCGAGCAGCCCCCCGAGGAGCGGGCCGACCCGATCGCCGACTGGCTGGGCGGCTATGCCCGCAAGTACGGTTTCGACTTCGGCGAGGACATGCTCACCGGCCACTTCACCATCGACCAGTTCCCCGCCAGCCTGCAGATCGAGGCCCCGGACCTGGACTACCTGCGCATGCGCTACGTCCCCTACGGCGGCCCGGCGGTCGTGCCCAAATGGCTGTCGGCACCACCGGAGAGGCCCCGGGTCGCCCTCACCATGGGGCTGGACGCGACCGAGGTCTACAACGGCTACACCGTCAACGTCCAGGACATCCTCGACAGCCTCGCCGACCTCGACATCGAACTCGTCGCCACCGTCGCCGAATCCGAGCAGCAGAAGCTCGCCCGTATCCCCGACAACGCCCGCCTGGTCTCCTACGTGCCCATGCACGCCCTGGTCCCCACCTGCTCGGCCGTCATCCACCACGC
>NZ_JBEOZN010000085.1:0-43632 GCF_040298085.1 Streptosporangium sp. NPDC001681
GTGTCCTGTGGATCTCCCCGCGACAGGGAGATCCACAGGACACGCCCCAGGGGCCTCCTGGTGTTGCTCTCCAGCGGCTCAGAACGGAGGTTCGTCGTCGGGTTCGGGGTCGGCGAGGGTGGCCGCGATCGCCTCGACGCGACTGTCCAACCGGCCGGGGCTTGCCAGGATCTCCCCGGTGCGGGGGTCGAAGGCGAGCCCGTCCGTGACGTGTGCGGGGGTGTCGGAGGCGCTCGGGCACCAGCGGGAAACCGGGCAGAACCGGCACCAGGCTCCCGGGGTGGCATGGAAGGCGACATCGCGATGCCAGGGCCGGATCCGGTCAAGGACGACCGCCTGAGCGGTCGAGACGGTCGCCGGGTCGGTCGCGTCGAAGGTGAGCACCTCGGCAGAGTCCGGGGTGAGCTGCTCCAACTCGACCAGCCCGTCGGTGTCCCCGAAGACGCCGGCGGCGATCAGGCGGACCGCCAGGGCGAGCTGGGGGACCATCTCCAGAGCGTTTCCCGCGGTGATGCCGCGCGGTACGGCCGACGTCTTCTGCTCGCGGTAGACGAGGCGTCCGCCCACCCGGCGGAGGAGATCCGGGTGGGCGAGCACCATCACATCGGCCCGCGCGTCGTACGCGGCGATCTTCGGCTCGGGTCTGACCTCGGTGACCTCGTCCGGGCCGCGCAGCGGGCATACCGCCAGATGCCGGAACAGGTACGGCCGGGCCCGGTGGTACTCCTGGCGCTCCATCAACTCGTCGGCGAGGCCGCAGTCATCGGCGTCCACCTCCGGCAGGTCCGCGGGAACGCAGGCCCTTCCCCGGCCGTGTGCGGCCTCAAGCCACGCGTGCACGTGCTGGCCGCGCTCGGCCGCCGGGCTCGTCTCCCAGTCGCCGGGCAGCCGGAGCTCTCGCAGGTGAGCCTGTGCCGGGCAGACCTGGTAGTACCGGGATGTCGTGATCGACCATGTCCGCCGGTGCGTGCCCCGGTCGTCGAGGCCGAGCAGGCCTGGCGCGTGCGCGAGGTCCCCGCAGGAGGCCCGTGCCTTGCACTCGGCACAGTCCCGTCCCGGGGTCCGGTCGCCACCGGCCAGCAGCCGGGCCGTCGCGGGTCTGACGTTCGAGGTGTAGGCGCCGCGGATCTCCTCCAGATCCGTCGTGTCGACAAGGACCCGGTCCGTGCCGGTGGTCAACCCGACCTCGACCACCCGCACTCGCCGGGGGACGGGAACGGGCCGTACCGGGACGGGGATGGCGCGATGCAACTCCGATGGGTCCGTCACCTGCTTGCCGACCGCCGCCACGTACGCCATCGCCTGGGTGGACGGAATATCCGTGCCGCCCAGGGGGCGGCGCAGGCGCATCCGCCGGAACTCCACCGTCGTACCGTCCGGTGTGCCGTACCACCGGCCCCACACGGTGAGGGATCGCATCTCCGCGGGGGACCGGCCGCCCTGGACGATCCGCGGCCGATGCTCGGGCCGGAGCTCCACCCCCTCGGAGGCGAGTGTGGCGGCCAGGCTCTCGGAGACCTCCAGATAGGTGTGGCAGGCGTGCTCGATCCAGTTGGCGACCCCCGGATGCACGGTGTCGCGGGCGTTTCCGAGGGTCCTCGGCAGCGCCTCGTCGATCGGGACGGCCTCGAACTCGACAGCGTTGAGCACGTCCATCACCAGGCCGAGCGGAAAGGTCTCCCAGGGCGCGTACCTACGCCTCTCGGAGACCCGCGGCCACAGCTTCGGGCGAGCCTTGACCGCCGCGAAGTCTCCGCAGTCGCCGTCCCGGCGGTCGAGCAGGCTCGCCGACAGCCTGACGACATCGGGATTTCCGGTGAACTCGGTGCTGGGGGGCTGACTCAACGCACTCTCCTCGGTATGGGGGAAGTAGAGAGGTGCTACTGCGCTGCAACACAGTGAAACATATTGTGAATTAGAGTCACAACTTTTTGGGGTGATGGGCGGAAATTTCCAGATGAAACGCGACGATCGGGTATCCGTCATGGGGGAGAGGCCCGGCCCTGTTCGCGATCCGTGCTTAACGGTGGGTTACTGCCGTTCGTCCGCTGAATGAACGGAAGTTGACCCGCTTCTCAGACGACTCTCATCGAGGGCACGTAGAACGACGTCATGAACGGTTCGGTCGCCGTGAAGGCGCTGGTCGCCGGTGACGTGCCTGACGTCCGTGAGCCGCCGTTCCTGGCGCTCCGGCCGGGCGGCCTCGCCACGAGGACCGCCGCTCACGGGACGTGCGCGTCCGGGGCGTCCCACGCCGGGGGCTCGGACACGTCGCTCCCGGGTTCGCACCATGACATGTCCGCCGACGCTCTCTCGAATGGAGCAACATGCTGCGCAGACTCCGCAGGTCGTCCGCGATCGCAGACAGCCCCGCAGATCCCGGGGGCGGTGGCGGGGAGGGGCGGGTGTCCGATGCCGGGCGCGCGCTGCGTGCGCCGAGCAGGCTGCACGCGTTCAACCGCTACGAGATCAAGTATCTGGTCGACACCGCTCTGGTGGACGAGCTCCGGGGCGAGATGGAGCGGCGACTCGACCGGGACGCTCACAGCGGGGACGAGGGGTACGGCATCTGGAGTGTCTACTACGACACCCGCGGGCTCCGCTTCTACTGGGAGAAGATCGAGGGCCTGAAGTTCCGGCGCAAGTTGCGGATCAGGCACTACGGCGACCGTTTCAAGGTCACCGCGGACACCCCGGTGTTCGTCGAGATCAAGCAGCGGGTCAACCGCGTCACCCAGAAGCGCCGGGTCTGCCTGCCGTACGCCGACGCGCTGCGGTTGTGCGACGGGCGTGAGCCGGTCGAGCACACCGAGGCGGAGCGGCCCTTCGTCGAGGAGGTTCTGGACCTGGTCTGCCGGCTCGATCTGCGGGCCACCGCGATGACCGGCTACCAGCGGCACGCCTATGTGGGCCGGGACGCCGATGTCGGCCTCCGGGTCACCTTCGACCAGCGCGTACGGGGCCGTGACCGGGACTTCCACATCGGTGCCGACGCCCAGAACCGGTTCATCGTCCCGCCCACCAAATCGATCATCGAGGTCAAGGCGAACGAGCGGGTTCCCTACTGGCTCACCGATCTGACCGCCAAGCGGAACCTGCAGGTGGTGCGGGTCTCCAAGTACTGCCAGAGCGTGGAGGCCTTCGGCCGGACCCCTCGGTCGATCTTCCACGTCCCCGACCGTGACCCCCACTCCGCCTGATGGAGGCGTAACCCCCATGAACTTTGATTTTCAGGACTTGTCCGGCACCTTCAGCGTGATGGACATCGCCATCGCGATGTCGCTGTCGTTCGTGCTCAGCGTGATGATCGGCTGGGTGTACCGGGCGACGCACCGCAACGTCTCCTACAGTCAGTCCTACGTCCAGACGCTGGTCATCCTCGGCATGATCATCTCGCTGATCATGCTGGTCGTCGGTTCCAACATCGCGCGCGCGTTCGCGCTGGTCGGCGCGCTCTCCGTGGTCCGGTTCCGCAACGCGATCAAGGAGACCCGGGATGTCGGCTTCATCTTCCTGGTGATGGCCGTCGGCATGGCCGTGGGCACCCGCTTCTACGTTCTGGCCGCCGTCGCCGCCGTGGCGATCTCGCTGGTCATCATGATCATGAATCGTTTCAACTGGTTCCATCTGAACGTCCAGCGCCAGGTGGTCAAGGTCCAGGTGCCCTCGGACGAGGATTACACCCACACGATCCAGGACGTGCTGATCCGGCACACCGACGAGTTCGAACTGGTGAGCATGGAGTCGATCCGCGGTGGCGCGCTGACCGAGCTGATGTACACGGTCAAGATCAAGAAGGGTGGCGAGCCCGCGAGCCTGATCTCGGCCCTGCGGGAGCGCAACAGCGGCCAGCCGGTCACGGTTCTGACCGGGTACGACCAGACCGACCTGTAGGCCGCCGTGACCATTCCCAAGAACCGGCCGCGGCTGCGGCACCGGATTCCGGTCAGGCTCCGGCACCACTGGAGGGTGGTCGCCCTCTTCGCCGTGTTCCTGCTGGTGGTGGGTGCGGGCTTCGGCACCGGGACGATCCGGCCCTACGTGACCACCGGGCAGGTCAGCGCGGCGCGGACGGTCACCCAGGACATCGCGGGTACCCAGGACGTCTTCGACACCGCGATCTCGCACAGCGTCCAGATCACGTTCAAGGACGGGGCCTATCGGGACATGCTGGAGGAGTATTTCAAGGAGGGGGAGAAGAAGTACGTAGAGGCCGATCTGGTCATCGACGGGACCACCCTGCCGAGCGTGGGCATCCGGCTGAAGGGCAACTCCACGCTGATGGGGCTCACCTGGAACGGCAAGTCCCGCACCGGGGGGCGGGGCGGCGCCCCCGGCGGCGGGCGCCCGGGGAACTTCCAGCCTCGGGAGGGTTTTCAGCCCCCCGAAGGCTTCCAGCCGCCGGAGGATTTCCAGCCACTGGACGGTTTCCAGCCTCCGGACGGCGGTGCGGGTGGTGGCGGGGCAGGACCCGGGCGGGGTCCGGGTGGTCCGATGACCGCGCTCAAGGCGGAGGAGCCCGAGAACCTGCCCTGGCTGATCAGCTTTGACGAGTTCGTGGAGGGGCGCCGCTACCAGGGGCACTCGCAGCTGGCCGTGCGTCCCGCGACCGGGCAGTCCTCGACCCTGCTGAACGAGGCACTGGCGATCTCGCTGGTCGGCGCGGCCGGCGAGCCGACCCAGCGGTACACCTACAGCTCGTTCACGGTCAACGGCCGTTCCTCGTCTCCACGTCTGCTGGTGGAGTATCTCGACGAGGGATACGCGGAGAGGCTCGGCGACGGCGTGCTGTACAAGTCGCTCGCCTCAAGTGGCTTCAGCTACAAGGGGGAGGACCAGACCGCCTACGGCACCGACTTCAAACAGGTCAACAAGGTGGGAGGTAAGGACCTGCAACCGGTCATCGACCTGGTCAAGTGGGTGGAGCAAGCCTCCGACGAGGAGTTCGCCGCAGGGCTGGCCGACCGGGTGGACGTGGAGTCCTTCGCCCGCTATCTCGTCCTGCAGAACCTGATGGTCAACTTCGATGACATGAGCGGTCCCGGGCGTAACTACTACCTGTGGTACGACCTGGACGGCAAGAAGTTCACCGTCATCACCTGGGACCTCAACTTCGCCTTCAACGGCAACGCCACGGCGGGGCCGAACGACGCGATCGGCATGGGGTTCGGCGGGGGCGGCCCGATGCGGGGGGCGGGCTCCCAGGCTCAGCCGGCACAGGGCTCGCAGTCCCAATCCCAGCCGACCGGGAGCGGGCAGCCGCAGGTTCAGCCGACCCAGGGGGCGGCGACCCAGGTTCAGCCGACCCAGGGGCCGCAACCGCAGGTTCAGCCGACGCGGAGCGGTCAGCCGCAGGACGGTGCCGGTCGGGAGGGTGCCGGTCAGAAGGGCGGCGCCCGTCAGGGCAACCCGATGGGCGGGCCGCGGATGGGCCACGTGCTGAAGGACAGGTTCCTGAAGACGCCCGCCTTCAAGAAGGTCTACGAGGAGCAGTACCGGAACCTGTACCAGAAGCTCCTGGGAGGCGGGGCCGCCGCCACGCTGCTCGACGACATCGTGAAGTCCTACCGGCTGAACGAGGGCGCCGACACCGCCAAGGTAGAGGCCGACGCCACGTCGCTCCGTACCACCCTCAAGACCCGTGCCGAGGCGCTGGGCTCGGACAAGGTGATCGCCGGCGGATGATCCTGCGAGGAACGGCGGGATCCCGCGTCCCGGTCTCCCGCCGTTCCTCCGCGCGCTCCCTTTCCTCGGGGCCGCACCGGCATGCGATGATCCACAGTGGTCGGCGAAGGTGCTCCGGTTGGCCGGTGCGACACGGGCACGGCGACGCCTCCGACGGTCACCGGCGTGACGTGCCCGCGTACGCCGGGCCCGCTCGTGTACGGCATGTCGCGAAGATGAACAAGCATCGATGGGGAGGCGCGCATGGAGCACGTCCTGCGGGAGATCGCCAGCCAGCCCGAGTGCTGGCGGCGGGCGCTGGAGCTCGGCGCGGCGGGCCCGGCGGGCCTGCCGGAGGCGGGCGAGCGGGTCGCCGTGATCGGCTGCGGCACCTCGCTCTACATGGCACAGGCCTACGCGGTCCTGCGCGAGCGGTCGGGGCAGGGGGAGACCGACGCGTTCGCCGCCTCCGAGCTGCCCGCGCGCCGCTACGACCGGCTGGTGGCGATCACCAGGTCCGGGACCACCACGGAGGTGCTGCACGCCCTCGGCGCGGCCGGGGACATCCCGACGGTCGCCGTCACCGCCGACCCCGCGACCCCGGTGTCCGGCCTGGCGGAGACGGTGATCGCGCTGGAGTTCGCCGACGAGCGCTCCGTGGTGCAGACCAGGTTCGCCACCAGCGGGCTCGCCCTGCTCCGCGCGCACCTCGGGGAGGCTCCCGCCGATCTGGCCGCGCAGGCCGAGGCCGCGCTCGCCGCGCCGCTCCCCGAGGGGGCGCTCTCCCGGCGGCAGTTCACCTTCCTGGGCAGCGGGTGGACCAACGGCCTGGCCCAGGAGGCGGCACTGAAGCTGAGGGAGTCGGCCCTGGCCTGGTCGGAGGCGTACCCCGCGATGGAGTACCGGCACGGGCCGATCAGCATCGCCGACGAGAACAGCCTGGTGTGGTTCTTCGGCGGTCCGAAGGAACTGCGTGAGGAGTTGACCCGCACCGGGGCCCTGACCACGGCCGCGGAACTCGACCCGCTGGCCGACCTCGTCCGGGCCCAGCGCCTGGCGGTCGAGTTGTCCCGATCGCGCGGTCTCGACCCGGACAGTCCACGCAACCTGAGCCGTTCGGTGATTCTCACGTAACCGATGAGGACCACGACGCGCGGATCGGCGTCGTCGGCGAGGTAGGCGACCTGACCCGTTCGGTGCTTCTCACGTGGTCTGGGGAGCGTGCGCCTGCGGTGTTCAGCGCCGTCGGACGCCGCTCGCGATCCAGCGGCGGACCACGGCCAGCGCCAGCGGGAGCGGTACGGTGCCCGCGCCGAGACCCACGTCGACCAGCAGGTCGAACACCTCCTTGCGGCGGGCGGCCGTGTCGATCGCCGCGTCGATGAAGCCGGGCGACTGGGCGGCGAGGGCGAGCACGTCCGTGGTGCGCAGGTGCCGCCCGAGTGCCTTCCTCAGCTCGCGCCGGTAGGCGGGCAGCGGGTCGGCGGCGGCCCGCACGGCCGCCTCGCCGGCGAGACGGCCGGAGACCAGGGCGTAGTAGATGCCCTCGCCGGTGAGCGGGTTGATGAGACCGGCGGCGTCACCGGCGAGCAGCACCCGCCCCGAGCCCGGCCTCGGCCGCCCCGGGGACAGGGGCAGGTGGTGGGCGCGCAGGTCGTGGGCGCTCAGGTGGGGCAGCAGTTCGGCGAGCCGGCCGTGCAGCACCTCGCGGCCCGGCCGGCCGGTGGCGCGCAGCCTGGGCAGGAGCATCCCGAAGCCGACGTTGGCGGTGCCGTCGCCGATGGGGAACGACCACGCGTACGCGGGCCATCCGTCCTGCTGCATGAAGATGGACTGCACGTCGTCGTCGGCGGGCACGTCGGCGTAGCCGCGTACGGCGATCGCGGTGTGCCTGTCGGGAGCGGGGGAGACGCCGATGAGGCGCCGCATCGTCGAGTTGGCCCCGTCGGCGGCGACGGCGGCGCGGGCGGTGACGGTGCCGTCGAGGACGATGTGGCCGTCGAGGACGGCGAGCGAGCGGACGTGGTGGCGGCGGACCTCGACACCGAGAGCACGGGCGGCATCGACGAGGCGGGCGTCGAAGACCCGGCGGGGAACGACGTGGTTGGGCCGGGCGGAGGTGGCCGAGACGCGCGCGCCGCCGGGGGAGACCACCGCCAGGCGCTGCGTCGGCCGGTAGTCGGCGATGAGGTCGGGGATGCCCAGCAGGGCGAGCTCGTCACGGCAGTGGGCGGCGATGCCGTCACCACAGGCCTTGTCGCGGGGGAAGTCGGCCCGATCGAGCAGGAGCACCCGCGCGTCAGGCCGGAGCTGCCTCGCGCGCAGCGCGGCCGCCGCCCCCGCGGGCCCACCGCCGACGACCGCCAGATCCCACACGTCGTTCATCTGGGTGACCCTTCCCTGTACGCCCCTGCGGAACCGCCTGGCCATCACTCCCTCCGACCAGAGGGCTCGCCGGCTCGGATCGGGTTCGCACGGACACCGTCGTCGGTCTCGCCGTCGGTCTCGCCGTCGGTCTCGCCGCCGGGCGTGCCGGAGATCCGGCATGGTCCCCGGACCACCCCGCCCGCTCCTGCGGGAATCATCCGGCCAGGAGCCGCTAGAGACGGTTCAGGGCGGGAAGCAGTTCCTTCTCGGACCAGTCGAAGAACATGCCCTGCTGCTCGTGGCCGATCTGGACCAGGGCGACGTGCGTGAAACCGGCGTCGGTGTAGGCGCGCACCGCCTCCACCACGGCGTCCACGTCGGGACCGCACGGCACCCTCGCCGCGATGTCCTCCGGCCGTACGGTCCGGGCGCTCGCGGCGAAGTTGACGGGTCCGGGGAGCTCGGCCATGACCTTCCAGCCGGCCGTCGACCAGCGCCACAGCCGGTGTGCCCGCTCCGTGGCGGCCGCCACGTCGGGGTCGTAGCAGATCGCGAGCTGGCCGTAGACGGGTTTGCCCGCGCCGCCCCCGCCGGCGAACAGGCGCACCAGGTCCGGGTCGGGGTCGATCGCGACCAGCGCGTCCCCGTGTTCGGCGGCGATGCTTCCCGAACGAGCACCGGAGGCGGCGATCGCCAGCGGGACGGGTTGCTCGGGCAGGTCGAACAGTTTGGCCGAGTCGACGTCGAAGAACTCGCCACGGTAGTTGACGTACTCGCCCTCGAACAGCTCCCTGATGATCTGTATGGCCTCCCTGAACATCAGGTGCCGGGTGTCGGCCGACGGCCAGCCCTCCCCGATGACGTGCTCGTTGAGGTTCTCCCCCGCGCCCAGCCCCAGCGTGAAGCGGCCCTCGCTCAGCACCCCCATGGTCGCCGCCTTCTGCGCCACCACCGCCGGGTGGTAGCGCATGATCGGGCAGGTCACGTACGTCATCAGGGGCAGCCGCGCGGTGGCCTGCGCGGCCGCGCCGAGCACCGACCAGGCGTACGGGGAGTGCCCCATCTCCTCCAGCCACGGGAAGTAGTGGTCGGAGATGACCGCGTAGTCGAAGCCGACCCGCTCGGCCGTGACGACGTCCTCGACCAGCTGCCTGGCGGGCGTCTGCTCGCACATCATCGTGTAACCGATTTCTGCCATACCCGGCCCCTTACCCCACTCCGGTGAGGCGTCGTCGGCAGGGTCGAAGATCTCGCCGTCCTTTACGCTTCACCCGCTCAGGCCTGCTTCACCGGCTCGGGCTCCGGGGCGCTCACGCCGGGTGGGCGCTCGGGGGCGGTGGAGGTGAGTGGGACCTCCGCGCCGCTGACCATGCCCAGCTGGACGGTCTGGCGAGGCAGCACGAGGTCCAGCAGCCAGCTCCCGGCGATGCGCGCCCGGCCGTGCGGGACGGCCAGTAGGTGGTAACCCCGGGCTACCGCCTTGGCGACCATGCCCGACAGCGGCACGCCCAGTGGGTTCGCGGCGGCGGCGGCCCCGCCCAGGTCGACGACGAACCCCAGGTCGTTGTGCCGGTACGGCCGGAGCCGTCCGCGACCGTACGAGGCGGCGATGTTGTGGGCGGCACGTCTGCCCTGGCGGCCGGCGTGCTGGGCGGTCATCGCGGTGTACTCGCCGGGGCGGGTGAGGTCCGGCACCGCGGCCGCGTCGCCGCAGGCGTAGATCTCCGGGTGTCCCGGCACCCGCAGGTATTCGTCGACGAGCAGCCGCCCCTTCTCGGTCGGCAACCCCAGCGACTCCACCATCGGGTCGGGGCGCACGCCGACGCACCAGATCAGCGACCGGGTCGCCACGAACTCCCCGTCGGAGAGCCGGACACCGTCCGCCGTCGCCTCGACCACGCTGGTACCGGTGCGGATCTCCATGCCCCGCTCCGACAGCGTCCGGTGCGCGGTCCGAGACAGGCGTTCGTCGAGCTCGGGGAGGATGCGCGGGGCGACGTCGGCGAGGAGCCAGCGCACCGGCTGGTCACGCAGCTCCGGCAGCCTCCTGCGGGTGTCGAGGGTGAGCAGCTGGCCCTGAGCCGCCACCTCGGTACCGGTGTATCCGGCGCCCACGACCACGAAGGTGCACCGGGCCCTGCGCTCCTCGGGGTCGTCGGAGATGGCGGCGAGCTCGATTTGGCGGATCAGGTGGTCACGCAGGTAGAGGGCCTCGGCGATGCTGCGAAAACCATGGGCGTGCTCGGCGACGCCGGGTATGGGAAGCAGCTTGTTGACGCTGCCGACCGCGATCACCAGGCGGTCGTAGCTCAGCTCGCGGGGGTTGCCCTCGGCGTCCGTGCACCTCAGGCGGCGCGCCTCGATGTCGACGGTGCCCGCGGTGGCGAGCAGATGCCGCACGCCGGGGTGGCTTCCCGCCAACGGGATCGCCACCTTGCGCGGGTCGAGGATCCCCGCCGCGACCTCGGGCAGCAGCGGCAGGTAGAGGAAGTAGTCGGTCGGGTTGATCAGGACGATCTCGATCGCGCCCTTCGCGATCCTGGAAAGGGTGCGAACCGCGGTGAAGCCCGCGAACCCTCCTCCGATCACGACGACTCGCTGTCGCTGGGTCATGAGGTGGTTCCTTTCGACGCTCCGTATTCCAGCGGAGTGCCCTCTCTGCTCCGGGTCAAGCACGGCGGGTCGTCCGAGGTTGCCCACTCGGGCCGGCGAGGTCCGGATGAGGGCGATTAATCGCCAGGTCAGCGCGCGGGCAAGATGGCGGAAGGGGGCGAGTGGGAGCGGCCTTTCCTGGGGATGGCGGGATGGAAGGCGGCGGGGATCGGATGCCGCGCCGGTTCGAGGACGGGCCGGTTCGTGGACGAGCCGGTTCCCGAGGGGGGTGGGCTGTGACGACCTCCGAGCAGTCACGTGAGGAGCCGCCGATCTCACCGCCGGCGCCGCCCAACCGAGTGCCGGGCTCACTGGTCGTGAACTGGCTGACCAGCACCGACCACAAGGTGATCGGTTACCTGTACATGATCACCTCATTCGTCTTCTTCATGTTCGCCGGGCTCATGGCCATGATCATCCGGGCGGAGCTCATCCAGCCGGGCATGCAGGTGGTGAGCCTGGAGCGCTACAACCAGATGTTCACCATGCACGGCGGGGCCATGCTGCTGCTGTTCGCGACCCCGCTGTTCGCCGGGTTCGCCAACGTGATCATGCCGCTGCAGATCGGGTCGCCCGACGTGGCGTTCCCCCGGCTCAACATGGTGAGCTACTGGCTCTTCCTCTTCGGCGGCGTCATCGTCCTGTTCGGTTTCATCACCAGCGGCGGTGCCGCCGACTTCGGCTGGACGTCGTACACGCCGCTCTCCGCGGCGCCGTACTCCCCGCAGGTCGGCGGTGACCTGTGGATCGTCGGCCTGGTGATGGCGGGTCTCGGCACGATTCTCGGCTCGGTCAACTTCATCACCACGATCATCTGCATGCGGGCTCCCGGGATGACGATGTTCCGCATGCCGATCTTCACCTGGAACGTGCTGCTGACCGGTCTGATGGTGTTGATCGCCTTCCCGATCCTGTCCGCCGCGCTGCTCGCCCTGGAGGCCAGCCGCAGTCACGGCGCCCGCATCTATGACCCGCAGACCGGGGGAGCGATGCTCTGGCAGCACCTGTTCTGGTTCTTCGGCCATCCGGAGGTCTACATCATCGCGCTGCCGTTCTTCGGCATCATCAGCGAGGTGATCCCGGTCTTCAGCCGTAAGCCGATCTTCGGCTACATCGGCCTGGTCGGCGCGACCATCGCGATCGCGGGCCTGTCGATGACGGTGTGGGCACACCACATGTTCGCCACCGGCCATGTGTTACTGCCGTTCTTCTCCTTCATGTCGTTCCTGATCGCCGTCCCGACGGGGGTGAAGTTCTTCAACTGGGCCGGCACCATGTGGCGCGGGCACATATCGATGGAATCACCGATGATGTTCGCGGTCGGCTTCCTGGTCACCTTCCTGCTCGGCGGGCTGACCGGGGTCATCCTGGCCTCCCCGCCGCTGGACTTCCAGGTGCACGACTCGTACTTCGTGGTCGCGCACTTCCACTACGTGGTCTTCGGCACCGTGGTGTTCGCGATGTTCGCGGGCTTCTACTTCTGGTGGCCGAAGATGACCGGCAAGATGCTGAACGAGAAGCTGGGCAAGCTGCACTTCTGGCTGCTGTTCATCGGTTTCCAGGTGACCTTCCTGGTCCAGCACTGGCTGGGCGCGCAGGGCATGCCGCGCCGCTACGGCGACTACAGCCCGATCGACGGGTTCACCACGCTCAACCTGATCTCCTCGATCGGCGCGTTCGTGCTCGGCGCCTCCACGCTGCCGTTCCTCTACAACATCTGGCACACCGCGCGCCGCGCCCCGCGGGTGACCGTGGACGATCCGTGGGGTTTCGGCAACTCGCTGGAGTGGGCCACCTCCTGCCCGCCGCCCCGGCACAACTTCACCTCGATCCCGGCCATCCGCTCGGAGCGGCCGGCCTTCGACCTGCATCACCCGAGGATCGGGGACCAGCCGCGCCAGCTCGACCCGACAGCCGGGCTTCAGGAGGAGATCTGAGCCGCGCTCAACAGGGGCGGCCGAGGGCGGTCCTGGTGGTCTCCTCCGGGTACGGCGACAGGCGTACGGCGTCGGCGGGGGAGAGCAGGCCCGCCGCCACCCGCTCGCACAGGCGGCCGAGGGCGGTGATCTCCGCGTGCTGGGCCGCGGCGAACGCGCGGTCGACCGGGTCGCCGTGGCCGGGGACGACGACGCCACTGCCGCCACTGCCGCCGCCGAGGAGGTCGAGCAGCCCGGCGAGGGTGGCCGGCCATTCGAGGGGATAGGCGTCCTCGTAGGCAGGTGGGGCACCGTTCTCCACCAGGTCCCCGGCGAAGACCACGCCGGCGTCGGGCACGTGGACGACCAGGTCGTTGCCGGAGTGGCCGCGGCCGAGGTGGGCCAGGACGACCGGGCGACCACCGACGGCCAGCTCCGCCCGGCCGGTCACCAGGTGGTCCGGCAGCGCGATCCCGGTCTTCGCGATGTCACCGGCGATGTCCGCGCGTCCCCGATCCCGGTAGTGGCGGGCCCACTCGTCCCTGGCCCGGCCGCCGTTCTCGGCCAGGTCGGTCCGGCAGTCCTCGTGCGCCCAGACGGGGCAGTCGAGGAACGGCCGGGTACCGAAGCTGTGGTCGAAGTGCGAGTGGGTGATCGCCACCGCCCACGGGGCGGATGTCACCCGCCTGACCTCCGAGACCAGCTCGGCCCCCTGCCGCTCGTCTCCCCGGGTGTCGACCACCAGGCAACCGCCGTCGCCCACGACCAGCCCCACCGACAGGTCCAGCTCGGCGTATCGCCGCACCAGCACCCGGTCCGCCACCTCGACCCATCGACCTTCCACGGGTCGTATTCTCTCCGGTCGCGATCCTCGCGGCGTCGATCCTCACCCGTGGCGGAAGCCGGTTTTCCACGCCGCGCCCTGGCGGGAAATCCGGCCGGTGCCCTCCATGGGCAGAACCCGCGACCCGGCGGGGAGGTTCCTTCCCCGGAGGAGCGCTCAACCGCGCAGGTACGTCACCACCGCCAGTACCCGGCGATGGTCGTCCTCGGCCGGGGGCAGGTCGAGTTTGGTCAGGATGTTGCCGATGTGCTTGCCGACCGCGGCCTCCGACACCACCAGGGCCCTGGCGATCGCCGCGTTGGACCTGCCCTCGGCCATCAGGGCCAGCACCTCCCGCTCGCGGGGGGACAGCCGCTCCAGCGGATCGCGGCGGCGGCGCAGCAGCTGCCTGACCACCTCGGGGTCCACGATCGTCCCGCCGCCGGCCACGCCGCACAGCGCGTCGACGAACTCCTCCACATCGCCGACCCGGTCCTTGAGCAGGTAGCCGACCCCGGTGCCGTCACCGGAGTCCAGCAGTTCGGCCGCGTAGGTCTGCTCGACGTACTGGCTCAGCACCAGCACGGGCAGGCGCGGGTCCGCCGCGCGGAGCGCGACCGCGGCCCTGAGGCCCTCGTCGGTGAAGCCGGGCGGCATCCGCACGTCGGTCACGACGATGTCGGGGGTGTGCTCGCGCACCGCCTCCACGAGCCGTACGGCGTCACCCGCCGTGGCCACCACCCGGTGCCCGAACCGGGCGAGCAGCCCGGCCAGCCCTTCGCGGAGCAGCACGCCGTCCTCGGCGATGACTACCTTGAGGGATCGATCGGAGTGCACGGTATCTCCACGCGTAGCAGGGTCGGCCCACCGGCCGGGCTGGAAAGTACCAGTCTCCCGTCGACGACCGAGACACGGTCGGCCAGCCCGGCCAGCCCGCTCCCCTCCGCGGCGTCGGCGCCGCCCACGCCGTCGTCGCCGATCTCCACGACGAGGCGGGCGCCGTCCAGCCGCCCGGTGACCGAGGCCCGCCGGGCCTCGCTGTGCCGGGCCACGTTGGCCAGCGCCTCGCACACCACGAAGTACGCGGTGGACTCCACCACCTCGGGCAGCCGCGCGGGCAGCGCCATGGTGACCTCCACGGGCACCGGCGAGCGGTCGGCGACGTCGGCCACGGCGGCGGGCAGTCCCCGGTCGGTGAGGATCTGCGGGTGGATCCCTCTGATCAGGTCGCGGATCTCGGCCAGCGCGAGTTTCGCCTGCTCGTGCGCCCTGCCGACGAGCTCGGCCGTCTCGTCCCCCCGGGTGAGCTTGGCCAGGCCGAGCGTCATGGTCAGCGAGACCAGCCGCTGCTGGGCGCCGTCGTGCAGGTCCCGCTCGATCCTTCGGCGTTCTGCCTCGAAGGCCGATACCAGCCGGGACCTGGACCGGGTGAGCTCGACGACCCGCCTGGCCTCGTCGCTCTGCCGGGGGCTGAGCAGCGCGCGGGCCACCAGCCCGTGCAGCACCGCGAGTGCCGTCAGCGGGTACGTGAACAGCACGAGCAGGACGGCCCCGAGCAGCGCCACGAGGAACGCCTCGGGACGGCTGTCGATCAGCCAGAACTTGAACAGCCGCACCTGCCCGACCTCCTCCAGGATGATGGGCGCGCACATGGCCAGCACCGGCCCGGCGATCCCGTACGCCAGGGAGATCAGTTCCATCGGCCAGAGCACGATGACCAGCAGGCCGGTGTAGGCGAGCTCCCGCCAGGTGGCCTGCTCGCTGAAGCGCAGCCGCGCCCACGCGCGCAGGCCCGGCCGGTCGGGCTCGCGGTGGGGCGACTCCACCGGCTCCGAGTCGATGATCCGCAGGCGGCGGCGCTCCAGCGCGGCGACCGGTATGCCACTGAGCCCCAGCACCACCAGGAACGGGATGCCCACCACCACCAGCGCCAGCACCGCGCCGCCGGCCAGGCAGACCAGGACCACCACGAGGATGACCGCGCCGACGAGGATGCTCGTCAGCAGGTACGCCAACGAGCGCCACGGCCACCACGTGGCGAGCAGGTTCCATCGGGTGAGTGCCTGCCAGGCCGCCCGCGATCGCATCAACCGACAGTACGGTCCGTGCGGGCATGGCCTCTACCGGGCCTGGCCTACTCCGACGGTATGGCCGGCCATACCCGGAAGACTAGGCTCCGGTGCCCTGTGGGCCGCGCCCCCGCGGCGGTCTGATGGGGACCATGAACAAGACGGCGGCGCCCGCGGACCTGCGGGCATTCCTGACGGCGGCGGTACGCAGGCAGCGCGTGGTGGGCGCGATCGCCCCGAGTTCCCCGGCGCTGGGCAGGGCGCTCAGCGCGGTGGTCCCCGCGCTGGGCCCGTCGGTGGTCGTGGAGCTGGGGGCCGGCACCGGTCCGATCAGCGAGGCCATCCGGGCGAGGCTGGCCCCGGGGTCCCGCCAGCTGGCCGTGGAGATCGACCCCGGCATGGCCGCGCACCTGCGCCGGACGAAACCCTGGATGGAGACGATCGAGGGCGACGCCGCCGACCTCGGCGCGCTCCTGGCCGGTGCCGGGGTCGACCGGGTGGACGCGGTCGTCAGCACGCTGCCCTGGTCGTTGTTCCCCGGCGAGCAGCAGGAGCGGATCCTGGCGGGCGTCGGCCGGGCGCTCGCGCCGTCCGGGGCGTTCACGACCGTCACCTACCTGTCGGCCCTGCCGCTCGCCGGGGCCAGGGCCCTGCGCCTGCGGTTGCGGTCGGCCTTCGACGAGGTGCTGACCACCGGGCCCATCTGGCGCAACCTGCCCCCCGGAGTGGCGTACGTGTGCCGCAGACCGACGGTCCCCGTTCTCCCGCCTCCCTGAGGGTTCCCCGGGACCGGGTCCCGCTCGCGCCGTTCGTGACCGACCCACCCGGCCCGCTCGGTGTCGGCGAACCAGGAGCCGTGGAAGCCGGTGGGCACCCGGCGCGGCGATGGCCCGGACGGGCCGGGAGACCGCAGACCGCCGGGACACGCTTTCGCGGGGACGGTTCGGCAGGACCGTCAGGCCAGGACCCGGCCGACCATCCGTGCGTACATCCGGCCGGGGCTCGGCACCGACGACGGGTGCAGGAAGCCAGGGAGCATCGGCAGGTCCACCGCGAAGGGCTGCAGCCGCTCGTAGAGGACGTCGGCGCCCGCGGGACGGTTGTCGGGATCCTTCTCCAGCAGGTCGGCGACGAGGCGGTTCAGCTCGGCGGGAACCCCCGGGACCTCGGGCGGGCGCTCCTTCACTTGGCGCTCGAACACGGCGTACTCGGTGGGACCGGTGAACAGCTGGCGGCCCGTCAGCATCTCGTGGAGCACGCATCCGAGGGCGTAGAGGTCGCTGCGGGGACCGGACAGGCCGCGCTGGATCTGCTCGGGTGCCATGTACGACGGGGTGCCGAGAATCTGGCCGACCCGGGTGAACTGCGTCGAGTCCGCCTCGCGGAGCACCGCCAGGCCGAAGTCGAGGACCTTGACGCTCCCGTCGGGGCAGAGCATCAGGTTGGTCGGCTTCAGGTCGCGATGGCAGACGGACAGCGCGTGGGCCGCGGTCAGCACCGCGCAGGCCTGGGCGGCGATCGCCGCGGCCCACGGCACGGGGAGCGGGCCGTGCTCGCTGACCACGTCGGCCACGGTGACGCCCTCGATGAACTGCATCACCTGGAACAGCCGCTGGTCGAAGGTGCCGAAGTCGTACAGGACCGGTGCGCCGGGATGCTCCAGTCTGGCCAGGATGCGGGCCTCGCGCAGGAAACGCCGCTTCAGCTCCTCGTCGGGGCCGGTGAGGAACCTCAGGAACTTGACGGCCACCCTGCGGTCGAGATGCCTGTCATGGCCGCCGTAGACGGCCCCCATGCCCCCCTGGCCGAGAGGGAGGTCGTCGAGCACGTATCGGTCGCCGATGACCATCGACCCTCCCCTGGACGTGCGGGCATCACGCCCCTTGGTCGCACGGCCGGAGATGGCCGTCGACCAGTCCGTCAAAGCCTAGCCGGATCAGCGTTTCCCCCAGCGCCCTCGTCGCGCGCAGTCTGTCCTCCAGTTCGAACAGCTCGCGGAAGGCCGTGCCGTACATCCGCTGGTCGGACAGGGGCAGCATGGGCACCCTCGCCCGCCGCACATCGAGGCGGCTGGAACTGGGATGGACCCTGGCCGCGTCGGCCGAGCGCAGGAAACCGGCCAGGAACCCGGAGTCGAGCCGCTGCGGGTCGACCCGGTACAGCGTGAGCTGCGGGCCGAGCGCCGCTCCGCTCTGGGTGATCACCCTGACCGCGCCGAGCACCGTGGTCACCACGTCGCCGGGCCTGATCATGATCAGTGCCGGGTCGAGGGTGGTACGGCCGGAGGGTGAGGCGCCCGCCGCGGTGTCGTCGGCGGTCAGCACCGGGAGAGGGCCCTCGTCCGCCGACATCCTCGGCGGCGCCTGCAGGATCGTGATCAGTCCCGCCTTGGCCAGCTCGCCGACCGTGGTGGTCGGCAGGTCCTGCCGCTCGGCGAGCAGCTCCAGGGCGGGAGTGGCCTCCGACAGCGTGGCCGAGGTCTCCATGAACCTGGCCAGGGCCTCGGTGAAGTCGCGCGGGAAGTCGAGGCCGCTGTGCTGCGGGCGGTGCCTGGCCGGGGCGAGGTCGACCTCGTCGTCGAGCAGGTCGATGATGCGCACCGTGCGGCTCTCGCCGGACAGCTCGGCCTCGGGGTTCTCCAGGTACGCGCGCCAGGAGGGCTCCACGACCGACAGGTCCTCGCCGGCGTCCACCACCAGCAGCTGGGACGGCGGGCGCCCGCCGTCGGGCCTGCGGAGTATCCACAGGTCGGGGCCGCCGGGCGCCAGCGTCACCACGGCCCGCAGCGCTCCCGCCCGGAGCAGGTTGCCGCGGATCCGCTTGCCCGGACGCCGGCTGGCGGCGGCGGTGGGCATCAGGATCGCCACCAGGCCGCCCGGCCGCACGCGGGCGAGGCAGTGCTGCACCCAGGCGAGCTCGGACTCACCGCGCGGCGGCAGGCCGTACTCCCAGCGCGGGTCGCCGGCGAGCTCCTCGTGACCCCAGACCCGCTCGTTGAACGGCGGGTCGCAGACCACGGCGTCGGCCACGTCACCGGCCAGGCCGTCCTCGCGGAGCGAGTCACCGGCGACGATCCGCGCCTCGGTCCCGCGCAGCAGCACCCGAACCGCGCTGAGCAGCGCGTTCGTCTCGTTGACCTCCTGCCCCATCAGGACGGTCTTCCCGCCGGTCGAAGCGCCTCCCCGCCGGGCCGTCAAGGTGTCCGCGCCCAGCAGCAGCGTTCCGACACCGCATGCCGGGTCCAGGACGACGTCCCCCTCCCGCACCACCAGCCGGACCATGAGCTCGGCCACATCGTCCCTGGTGACCGAGAGCTGGCGGGAGTGCGCCTCGACGTAGCGCTCGCACAGGAACTCGAAGACCTCCAGCGGGTCGCGTTCGGTGGCCAGTTCGGCGACCAGCCGGACGAGGGCCAGATCGTCCAGGCGAAGATCGGCGGAGCCGGGGAGATCGGTCGTCACCTCGGCCATGCGGGTGAGAGACTTCGTTCCATGATCACGCCAGGCGGTGGGCTCGCGGCGCAGGAACAGCAGGAACGCGCCGACCTTGGCCACCAGTTCGCCCAGCCTGAGGTCGTCGACCGAGGTGCGCATCCGCTGCCAGACCAGGTCGCCGAGCGAGACCTCGAAGGATTTGCCGTTCGCGCGCAGCCACACGGCGATCTCCGGCAGCGAGAACAGCGGGCTGGAGGTGGTGCCGCCCACCGGCTGGGGAAAGTCCTCGTGGCGGCGGCGCCAGTTGCTCACCGCTGCCCTGCCGACCCCGGCAAGCCGGGCGATGTCGCCCGCGTTCACGGTGATCTCCTGGCGCTCCTCCATGTTGGGCCACAGTAGTTGACTGTGCCGCAACGGTCTACAACGTCTTTGCTTGTGAAGTGCTTCAACCAATGATTTACTGCCTTCATGGCACTGAACCAACCACTGGCACTGCGCTACGCGGCCCGCTCCGACGTGGGGGTCCGCCGTGAGGCGAACGAGGATTCGGGCTACGCGAGCGCGCGCCTGCTCGCCATAGCGGACGGCATGGGTGGTCATGCGGGTGGAGAGGTCGCCAGCTCACTTGCCGTCACCGCCATGGCGGCGCTGGACGACACCCTTCCCACCGGTGGTGTCGACCTGCTCGCCGCGCTCAAGGGCGCCGCCAGGGACGTCAACCACACACTGCGCGACATGAGCGAGCAGGATCCCACGCTCCGCGGCATGGGCACCACCCTGACCGCGATGCTCTGGGACGGCGCCACCTTCGCCCTGGCCCATGTCGGAGACTCCCGGGCCTACATGCTGCGCGACGGCGCCCTCTACCAGATCACCCATGACCACACCCTGGTCCAGTCGCTGGTGGACGAGGGTCGGATCACCCCTGAGCAGGCCGCCGAGCACCCGCGCCGGTCAATGGTGCTGCGGGTCCTTGAGGGCACTGGCGACGGTGAGCTGGACCTGTCACTGCGCGAGGCCTACCCGGAGGACCGCTACCTGCTCTGCTCCGACGGCCTGACCGCCGTGGTCGGTCCCGAGACCCTGTTCAACACGCTGACCGAGATCTCCGACCCCGACGAGGCGGCCCGCTGGCTCATCGACCTGGCCAACCGGGGTGGCGGCCCCGACAACATCACCTGCATCGTGGCCGACTTCGGGGCGCCCACCGGCTCCGCCCCGGTGGAACCGACCATCGTGGGCGCCGCGGTCGAGAGGAAACTCTCCCTGTAGGGACCCCGCTGCCTCCCCGAACGTCGGGGAAGCACCGGCGTGCTCGGGTGACCTCCACGGCCTTGGCGGGGATCTCCAGGTGTTCTTACCAGGTTCTGCCGGTGATGCGTTCGTACGCCTCGATGTAGCGCGCCCGGGTGACCTCCACGACCTCGGCGGGGACCTCCGGAGCGGGTTCCTTCTTGTCCCAGCCCGTGCTGGTCGCCCAGTCACGCACGTACTGCTTGTCGAAGGAGAACTGCGCGTGGCCGGGCTCCCACCGGTCGGCGGGCCAGAAGCGGGAGGAGTCCGAGGTCAGCACCTCGTCGCCGAGCACGAGCGTGCCCTCGGAGTCCCAGCCCAGCTCGATCTTGGTGTCGGCGATGATGACGCCCCGCTCCGCGGCGAGTTCGGAGCCTCGCAGGTAGATCTCCAGTGTGATCCGCCGGAACTCCTCGGCGACCTCGGCCCCCTCCAGGGCGACCACCTCGTCGAAGGAGATGGGCTCGTCGTGCTGCCCGAGCGGTGCCTTGGTGGACGGGGTGAAGATCGGCTCGGGGAGCTTGGAGCCGTCCAGCAGGCCGGGCGGCAGCGGCACGCCCGAGACCGACCCGTGCGCCTGGTACTCCTTCAGCCCGCCGCCGGTCAGGTAGCCGCGCGCGACGCACTCGACCTTCGCCATCTCCAGCTTCCTGCACCGCACCGCACGGCCCGCGAACTCGGCGGGTACGTCGGTCGCCGAGATCACGTGGTTGGGCACGATGTCGGCGAGTTGCTCGAACCACCAGAGCGAGAGCTGCGTGAGGATCCTCCCCTTGTCGGGGATGGGCGTGGGCAGGATCACGTCGTACACCGACACCCGGTCGGACGCCACGAGGATGATGTCCCCGCGGTCCTCGTAGACGTCGCGGACCTTCCCTGAATGAAGAAGCTTCACGGCTTTCCTTGCTCTCGCTCGACCCGGTCGCTGACCGACACCTGCTCACCGTATTCGACATCCGGCGGCGACCTGGCAGCCGGGCACGCCGACTCCGCCAAAGTCGGGGGAGATGTGGCAGGTCACGGGCGCCTGCGGGCTCGCAGGACGGCGTCGTGGATGGTGACCTGGCGGCCTTCGGGGTCGTCGGCGAGGCGCGGTCTGGTGTCGGTGACGAGGATGTCCCACAGATCGGGGTCGAGGGAGTGCGCGATCTCCTCGGCGGTGAAGAACAGGTCGGGCACATTGGGCCGGGGCATCGTGGTCTCCAGGTCCGAGAAGTGGTGGCCGACGATGAGCAAAGTCCCGCCGGGGGCCACCGCGGCGGCCAGCCGGGTGTGCAGTGCCTCGCGCTGCTCCCCCGGCAGGTGCATGAAATGGGCGGAGACCAGGTTGAAGTAGCCCTCATCGGGTGCCCAGCTGGTCAGGTCGGCGTGTACCCAGTCGATCCGCCCGGCCACCTCCGCGCCGAGGGCGTCGGCGCGTTCGGCGCCGCGCCGCAGGGCGACGGTGGCGAAGTCCGCCGCGGTGACCCGCCAGCCGCGTTCGGCCAGCCAGAGGGCGTCGGCCCCCTCGCCGCAACCGACGTCGAGCGCCGTGCCGGGTGACAGGTCGGTGGTTTCGGTCACGAGCTGGGGGTTGGGCCGGCCACTCCAGATCGCGTCACGGGAACGGTAGCGCTCCTCCCACGCCTGCTCGCTGAACATGTTCGCGGTGCTCTCGGCCGGGGCGTGGTGGTGGTCGCCGGGCGTCCGCTCGGCGTGGTCGGAGCGGGGTTCGGGCCCGCCGCGGTGAGCGGCGACGGCGTGGCGGGTGTCCTCGGCGATGAGGTCGGCGTTGATGGCCGCGGCGGTGTTCAGCGCCGAGGCGGCGGAGACGATCACCTGGGCGCGCAGGTCCGCGACGTTGCCGGCCACCCACACCCCGGGCACCGAGGTGGCCCCGGTGGGGTCGGCGGGCACGTAGCTGCCGATGACGTGGCCGCCGGTCAGTTGTTCGACCGGCTCCAGCCCGAGGGAGGCGAGCACGCCGGCCCGGGCGGTGAAGCGCGGCGCGACCACCACGGCCTGGCAGGGGACGAGCTCTCCCGAGCGCATCCGGACGCCACCGAGCCGGTCGCCGGTCGTCTCCAGGGCGGCGACCTCGCCCTCCACGAGGGTGACGCCCCGGGCGGCCAGCTGCTCGTACTCCTCATCGGTGGGTTTGGGGGCGGTGTGCAGGAACAGGGTCACCCGCGGGCTCCACTGCCGGAACATCAGGGCCTGGTGCGCGGCCATCGGGCTGTCGGCCAGGACGCCGATCGCCTGGTCGCGGACCTCCCAGCCGTGACAGTACGGGCAGTGCAGGACGTCGCGCCCCCACCGCTCGGCCAGTCCTGGAACGTCGGGCAGCTCGTCCACCAGGCCGGTGGTCACCAGCAGCCGCCGGGCCCGCACCTCCCGGCCGTCGGCGAGCAGTACGCGAAAGCCCTCGCCGTCCTCCAGCCGATGGGCCGAGGTGGCGGTGCCGGTCACGATCTCACCGCCGTAACCGGTCACCTCGGCGCGGCCGGCGGCCAGCAGTTCGCCGGGGGGTGTGCCCTCGCGGCCCAGGTAGTTGTGCACATGCCCGGCCGGGGCGTTGCGCGGGGCACCGGCGTCGACCACCAGCACCGAGCGGCGTGCCCGGCTCAGGGTCAGGGCCCCGCTGAGCCCGGCCGCGCCGCCACCGACGACCACCACGTCGTACTTCTCCTCCACCGCGTGCTCTCCTCTGCTCGTCGTACGGCCGGAGTGGGATCACGGCGGCCGTCTCGTCGCTGAACTATCCGCGCACGGCGGCAGATTTGACAAATGCCTTTGCCGGGATGGCAAATGGGTGGCATGAACGACGATGCTCTCACCCCAGACGAAGCCCTCGACGGGGTCATCGACGCGGTAGGCCCGCGCCTGCGGGCACTGCGCCAGCAGCGCGGCGCGACCCTGTCGCAGCTCTCCGAGGCCACCGGGATCTCGGTCAGCACCCTGTCCCGCCTTGAGTCCGGTCAGCGCCGTCCCACCCTGGAACTCATGCTCCTGCTGGCCCGAGCCCACCAGCTCCCCCTGGACGAGCTCGTCGGCGCGCCGGAGACCGGCGACCCGCGCGTCCGCCAGCGCCCGATCACCCACAACGGCATGACGTTCGTCCCGCTGACCCGCCGGCCCGGCGGGCTCCAGGCGTATAAAATGATCATTCCGATGAGCCGGCCCGCCTGCGGGCCGGAACAGCGGGTCCACGAGGGCTACGAGTGGCTCTACGTGCTGTCCGGGCGGCTGCGCCTGTCGCTCGGCGAGAAGGAGATCGTCCTGATGCCCGGAGAGGTGGCGGAGTTCGACACCCACATCCCGCACGCCTTCAGCAATCCCGGCCCGGAACCCGCCGAGGCACTCAGCCTGTTCGGCCCCCAGGGCGAACGCCTGCACGTCCGCGCCCGCCCCTCCGGCAGATGAGCCGACCGGCGCCGGGCGCCCGCCCCGAAGACGGTCGTGTCATCATGTCTACGACTCGCGGCGGTTCCCGGGAGCGTCGCACGCGGGAAGACCTGGCCTCTCCTGCCGCGTGCCGGGCCGCGCGATGAGCAGGAGGGACCTCCGCACCCCATCGCGGCGGCGGGCACGCCGCCGCGACGTTCCATTGGAGAACACGCATGCCCTTCGCCGACGAGCTCATCGGACCCGACACCGCCCGCACACTGGCCCAGGCGATCGGGGCGGTCGTGCCGGACACCCGGCTCACGGCACTTCGGGCGGCGACCTCCGAACTCGGCTCCCTGTCCTTGCGCGAGCGTGCCGACCTGCTGCGTGACGCCCTGCTGCGGGACCTGCCCGGAGACTACGGGGCCTTCGCGGGCACCGTCCGGGCCGCGCTGAACGGGGGACATCCCTTCAGCGGCTGGCTGATCTGGCCGGTGAGCAGTGCTGTTGCCACCAAGGCGATCGAGGATGGGAGCGGCGAGGCATTCGATGACGCCCTTGACGCGCTCGCGGAGCTCACTCCACGCCTGACCTCCGAGTTCGCCATCCGCCTGCTGCTGGAACGCGATCTCGATCGCGCGATGGCACAGATCATCGACTGGACCGTTCATCCCAGTGAGCACGTCCGCCGCCTCGCGACCGAGGGGACCCGGGCTTTCCTGCCCTGGGCCAAGCGGGTTCCGGCCATCCTCGCGAATCCCCACTCGACCGTGCCGATCATCAGCGCCCTGTATCGGGACGAGAGCGAGTACGTACGACGCTCGGTCGCCAACCATCTCAACGACCTCAGCAGGGAGCAGCCCGACCTGGTGATCGAGACCGCCGCCGCCTGGCTGGCCGATCCGGACGGCAACACGCGGAGGCTCGTCCAGCACGGACTGCGGACACTGATCAAGAAAGGCCACCCCGGCGCACTGGAACTGATGGGGTTCACTCCGGGCACGGTTGTCGAGATCGTGGGGCCGAAGCTCGCCGGCACCACCGTACCGTTCGGCGGTACGCTGAGATTCGCCGTCTCCGTCACCAACCCCGGACAGGAGCCGGTGCGGCTCGCAATCGACTACATCGTTCACCACAGGAGAGCGAACGGGAGCCAGAGCGGCAAGACCTTCAAGCTCACTACCAGGACCCTCGCACCCGGCGACACCATCGATCTCTCGCGCGACCACTCGTTCCGCGAGATCACCACCAGGCGCTACCACCCCGGCACCCACGCGGTTGAACTCCAGGTCAACGGAGTCGCCTCCGGCCGCACCGACTTCACCCTGCTCGCTCCTGGCTGACAGCTCACGGGGGTAAGGCGGTCGCCGACCTCGGCCTTCATGGTTCGGGGGACTCGACGGCGATACTCACCCGGTCGGCCGCGCGCTCCCCTCGGTGCCGAGCTCACGTAGGACACCGCGGTCAACTCCGCAGCAGGTCGGCGAGGACCACGGCCTCGCTGATGTCGGCCTGCCTGGTCGCGGTCAGGAGCGTCAGCGTTCGCTGCTTCGCCAGCTCTCGCAGGTGCTCCAGCGCGGTGGCCCGCTCGGGGTCCTTCAGCTCGGCCCGGTAGCGGCGGCCGAACTCCTCGAACCGAGCCGGATCGTGGCCGTACCACTTGCGCAACTCGGTCGAGGGCGCCACCGCCTTGCACCACTCCTGCAGGTGCGCCTTTTCCTTGGACAGCCCGCGCGGCCAGACCCGATCGACCAGCACCCGGGCACCGTCCTGCGCCTCCGGCTCCTCGTAGACCCGGCGCACCCGTACTTTTGGTTCGTTAGCCATGCCGTGGTCATTCCCAGATGGCGGTAATGGCAGCCACCGGGTGGAGTCGGTCCGTCGATGTATGCCACTCGGCCCCGGACCGGTGACGGTCCGGGGCCGAGTGGCCGGCCGAATCGGCTAACCGGCTATGGATCCGGACCACAGCTGCGTGGCGCTGGAGTAGACGGGTGACACATCACCGTCGAAGGTGGAGGACACGGCGGTGTCGTAGCGGTTGTCGAGGTCGATGTCGGAGACGCTCATGGTGACGCCGATGACGTAACCGAGGCCGCGGTCCGGCCGGTACGACGACACCCAGGGCGAGCCGAGGGAGCCTTTGTCGGTGAAGGGGGAGGTGGCCCCGACGAGGTTGTTGGCGGAGAAATCGATGGGTTGGAAAGGGAACGTCAGGCCCTGAGAGTTTTCGAGGGTTTTGCCGGTGTAGGGCGCGGTGTTGTCCGGGTGGGATCCGGCGGGATAGCCAAAGATGTTGACCGTACGGTTGGGCTGCTGGTTCCAGGCGATGCCCTGTCCGCCGACGTTGTCGCCGAGCCTGCCCGTGTCGGCCAGCCCGCCGGTGGGCGGCTGAGACACGCCGTTGTAGACGACGGCGAACGCGTAGTCGTAGTCATGGTCGGTGTAGGTGTCGAACGCGTGGTGAGCGACGGCGCTCTTGCCCACGTAGAGGCCCCACGGCAGCGCGTCGTCGGTGTAGCCGGGGACGAAAGCCCAGTTGGCCAGCGTGGTGGCGCTGCCGGCGGTGTCGTACACGCAGTGCGCGGCGGTGAGGACCAGGTTGCGCTGGGCCGAGTTCATCGACGTGCCGCTGCACCAGTGCGGTCGGCCGTCCGCGCCGACGAAGAACACCTTGCCCGTGGTGGTGGGCAGGTTGACGTTCTCCGAAAGCCCGGCGGCCTTCCGCGCGCGGCCCACCGGCTCCACCGCCGTGGGCTCTGCGGCCAGGGGCTTCGCCGCGGTGGTCTGCCTCCTTCCGGAGATCACGGTCTGCACCCCGTACGGCGTGGCCTGGAGCAGGTTTTTCCTGGAGTCGCCGAGCCAGAAGTTCGCCACCTGCTGAGCCTGGGTGGTGCCGGAGGTAAGGGAGACCGTAACGGGGCCGGTGCCGGCCTGCGCGGGTAAGGCGGTGAGAACCAGGCTGAACAGGGCTACGCCGAAACCGAGCACTAGAAGATTGCGGCTCATCGGCGGATCGTCGTCCGGCCGGATACTGGTCCCGGTTTCGGGGTGTCCGAAGGAAAAGGCGCCCCCGTCCCCCCGATGAATAACATCGCCCGACCCGACATCAGAGCGTTTCTTCCGAAATTGTGGAAAGCGGCTGCTGCGCGGCGAGCGGCATTCCATCGGCTGATCGTCCTTGGACCTGGTCAAGATCTTCCTCTCCGTCGTCGTGCACGCGCCTGGATCTGCCCTTGCCGGCATGCGCCGTCTTGTCGCGCCGCTCCAGGAGCGAAGGTTGACGATGACGTTAGGAGGCGGTATTGGGGATCAGCTTGTGGATCAGTTGGAGGTCCCGGCCGGGCGACCACCCGCTACGCCGCGGGCGACCGGTCCGCCCCCGAGCGTCTCCTGGTCCGTGACTCCAAGGACCTCGACGGCCCGGTGCCGGCTTCACTCCCTTGAATCCGGCCTGATGGCCTGACGGCCTGATCGCCCGGCGCCGGCGCCCCGGGCGGGTCGAGCGGAGAACCGGCCACGGGGGCAAGACAGGAAGGACACTTTTGCGGCCCTTCCCGCCCTGTCCCCGTGAGCGGGTTTCACGGTTCGGGGGAGAGCCGGTCGGCGGCGTGTTCGATGGCGGTGCTCACTCGGTCGGCGAGGAGGCCGACCGCGCCGACCGCGCGGGTCATCGGGTCGTCCTCGGCGCCGCCGAGGGCCTGGGAGCGGAGGTAGGCGGTCTTCACCTCGGTCCATCGGGCGGCCTGCTCGGCGGTCAGGGTGCCGCGTAGTTCGGCGAGTTTGAGCAGGTTGGCCTCGGCCCCTGAGGTGAGGGTCTGGGCCTCGCCGAGGTAGTGATCGTCGATCACCGCCTCCAGTTCGGCGTCGTTCATCACCGGGACGACCCGGGCCGCGAGCTTGTTCATGTTCCGGTACGAGCCCTGGAGCTGGTAGGGCGGCTCGGTCCGCGAGGCGTCCGACTGGGCGGCCGAGGCGATGTACGCCTGGTTGTTGGCCAGCACCACCTTCTGGATCCGGAGCAGCTTGCGGAGCACCGCGAGGACCTGTTCCAGCTCCACCGAGGAGTACGGGTGGGAGAGCTGGTCGGCCCGGACCCCCGAGTCGCCCCGCGCCAGCCGTACCAGCAGGCGGATGTCGTCGCGGTCGCGGGTGGAGAGCGGGGACAGGACCGGGTTGGAGGTCAGCGCGTTGTCGATGTAGCTCAGCGCGAACAGCTCGTCCCGGCCGGACAGCACGTCACCGAGGTTCCACACGTCGGCGCGGTTGGCGAGCATGTCGGGGATGCGGAAGCGCTTGCCCGACTCGGTGTACGGGTTGCCCGCCATGCAGACCGCGAAGCGCTTGCCGCGCAGGTCGTAGGTGCGGGTCCTGCCCTCCCAGACACCCTCCATCCGGCGCTGGCCGTCGCAGAGCGAGATGAACTTCTGCAGCAGCTCCGGGGAGGTGTGCTGGATGTCGTCCAGGTAGAGCAGCACGTTGTTGCCCATCTCCAGCGCGAAGGAGATCTTCTCGATCTCCTGCCGTGCCGTCGCGTCGGGTGCCTGCGCCGGGTCCACCGAGGTCACCAGGTGGCCCAGGGCAGGGCCGTTGACCTTGACGAAGATCAGCCCCAGCCGGTTGGCCACGTACTCCATCAGGGTGGTCTTGCCGTAGCCGGGCGGGGAGATGAGCAGCAGCATGCCCATCTGGTCGGTCCGCTTGGCATCCCCGGCCGCGCCGAGCTGCTTGGCCAGGTTGTCGCCGATCAGCGGCAGGTAGACCTCGTCGAGCAGCTGGTTGCGGACGAAGGCGGTCATCACCTTCGGCTGGAACTCCTCAAGACGCAGCCGCTCACGCTCGGCCGCGACCAACTCGTTGCGCCGCTTCTGGTAGGCGCGGTACGCGGGGACGCGGTGGTCGCGGAAGTGCCGGGTCCTGGCCAGGAACTCGTCCAGCCGCAGCTGGAGCGCGCGCCCGGAGATCCGGGGGTGCGCGCCGAGCAGCCCCTCGACCGTGGCGGTCAGCGCCGCGGACGAGTCGTGCCGCGCCACCTCGCAGAGCAGTACGGCAACCGCCTCCACCAGCTCCGCCGATCCGGAGGCCGATGCCGAGCCCAGCCCGGAGCCCGGCGTCGAGACGTCAAAGGCGGACAGCCATGCCTCAGCCAGGCGGTGACGCCCGGAGAGGTCGTCGCCGAGCGCTCGCAGGTCGTCCTCGAACTCCTGGCGCGCGGGGCCGAGCGCCCGGTCGAACCGGTCGAGCAGCGACCGTGCCCCCGCGCTCGTCACGAACCCGAACGGCTTGCCCGCCAGTTCCTCGAAGAGATACTCCCCGGCCAGTTCGAAGACGCCATCGTCTTCCTGTGCGCGGGTCCCGGTCGCCCGGGGCGCCCCGGACGTGCTCGCGGCGGCCACGGCGAGCGCGCCCGCCGGGCTCTCCGGCCGGCCGTGGAGACCCCGGCTGAAGGACGCGATCGCGGAGCCGAGGGCGGCACGGGTCTCCCGTACCGCCTCCACCTGGCCGAACAGGGTCCGGGCCCGGGCCAGCGACGTCGCCCGGGTGGTCCAGGTCGCGCGGGCGGCCTCGTCGGTGCCGTAGGTCCAGAAGAGCTGGGCGGCGGCCCGCGCCGCCGGCGGATAGCGGAGCAGGCCCGCGCCCGCGTGCAGGCGGAGCGCCGCCTGCAGGATCGCGGTGGCGTCGTGGTCGTGGACGCCCCGCTCGTAGCCCTCGTCGTAGCGGGTCTCCGCCACCCGGCGGACGATCTCCAGCAGTTCCCCGTCGGCCACCGCCGCCTCGTGCAGCGCGTCCAGGGAGACCTGCCGCTCGCCCAGGGTCAGGGTGCCGGACTCGGCGGCGGCGAGGATGGCGGCGGCCAGGTGCTCGCCCCGGTAGACCTCCGGCGACTCCGAGACCGTCAGCTGGTTCCAGAACGGCCGGGTCTCCTCGAAGGCCGCGTCAAGCACCGGGGAACGGTAGTCGGTCCCGGTGACGGCGAACGCCATCCGGCCTTCGTGCGGGACCAGGGTCAGGTCGGCCGGCTGGGTGTTGACCGCGAACAGGTGGCGGCCGAGCCGGATGGTCTCGCCGCCGTCGGTGTAGAGGTCGAGCCGGTCGCGCAGGGCGCGGCCCGCCTCCTGGCGGGCGGACTTGACCCGGCCTTCGAGCTCCTCGGCGCGGACCTGGTCGCCCAGTGCGCGCAGCTCCCCGGCCACGCTCTTGAGCTTGAGCACCATCGGGTCGGACCCGAAGTAGGTGTTGACCTCGTCCAGTGACCTCAGCCCGGCCAGGCGGCGTCGTACGCTCGACAGGATCCGGGTCGCGGAGTCGGCCAGCCGGTCGGCGCGGCGGGCCCGTTCGTCGAGCAGCGCCTGGCGGCGCGAGGAGAACGCCTCATAGACGTCCTCCCGCTTCGAGGACAGCTGCCCCAGGAAGTCGTCGAACTCGGCGAAGCGCGACTCCAGGTTCTCCAGCTGGAGCATCAGCCGGCCCAGCTGCTCGTCGCAGCGCTCGGGGGTGTCGGACATCGCCAGCGCCCCGGTGATCGCCTGCCCCAGCAGGGCGTACTCGGCGGCGAAGGCGGCCCTGCCCTCACCGGCCAGCAGCTCCCCGCGCCGGGCGTCCAGCGTGGCGCGGGCGCGGTTGACGCCGCCGAGCACCTCGCCGACCCGTTCCAGGATGGCGGTCCGTACGGTGGCGTCGGCGATGTCGAGCGTGCCGACCACCTCGACCACGATCTCCAGGCCCCGCGCCTGCCGCTCCAGCCGTTCGCCGATCGGCCCGGCCTCGGCCACGGTCGCGATGGCGCCCGCCTCGGAGACCAGCGACTCGACCTCCGCGTGGTAGCCGGCGAAGGCGTCGTCGCCGCGCAGGAAACCCGCGGCGCGCTGCGCGGTGCTGTCCAGCTCGGCCGCCAGCTCCGCGTCGAGCGCGTCGATCCTGGCGACGTCGACGTGGCGCAGCTCGCGCAGGGTCACCAGGTGCCCCTGCGACTGGCGCAGCTGCGAGAGCCGGTCCACCCAGCCCTGGGCGGACCTGGGCGCCTCGCTCCGCGCGTGCCGTACCAGCGCGGTGATGTCGGCGGCGGTGGCCTCCAGCGCCTCGGCGGCCTGCCGGGTGAGCGACTGGACGTTCTCGAACTCGTCCAGCACCTGCTCGGCGGTGGCCCGCACGTCGGCGAGCGGGCCGCGCAACCCGTGCTCGCCCAGCCAGTGGTAGTGGTCGAAGACCCGGACGCAGGAGGCGATCAGCGCCTCGAAGACCGGGATCGACGGCGCCATCTCGTCGACCATCCCGGCCACCGAGAGGCAGTCGGAGATGCCCCGGACCAGCTCCGCGTTGCCGATCCGCTCCAGCGGGCCGGTGCCGACCGGGCGGCCGGCGGCGTAGAGGTCCGACTGGTACGCCGTCTGCCAGACCTGCATCGGGTGGACGCGGGTGGGCTCTTCGGAGGTGGCCCTGAAGACGACCAGCGTGCCGTCGTCGAACAGCGAGTAGCCGTGGCAGGAGAGCGGATTCGCCACCTGCTTGCGGATCACGTTGTACGGCAGCAGCAGCGAGCGCCCCTCGGCGCGGGCGTGGAAGACGTACAGCACGTCCTCGCCGTTGGGGGAGCGGATGACCCGCTCGAACTCCAGCTCGGACACGTCGGTGTCGAAGGTCTTGCTGACCCCGGTGGACAGGTAGTAGCCGCCGGGGAAGATGATCCCCTGGTCCTCGGGCAAGCGCTGGCAGGCCTGCCCGATGCCGTCGAGGCGGACCACGCCCTTGGTCCGGGTGTTGAAGACCAGGTACCGCCACTCGGGCTCCTTGTACGGCCGGATCCGGAGCAGGATCAGCGGGCCGATCCTGGCGTGCTGGACCTCCGCGTCGGCGAGGCTCTGCAGCGGCTCGGTGACGGGCTCGCGGTAGATGCCCTCACCGGACTCGGTGTTGTTCTCGATCTTGATGGTGAGGTCGCCGCCGACGGTCTCGACGAACACCTCGCCCTGAATCGAGATGTGCGGGTGGCGGCCGAGCACGTGGTCGTCGCGGGTGGCGGGGGTCCACTCGAAGTCGTGCGAGGGCGGGAACGTGTGGTCGCGCTCCCCCCGGTCGTCGATGTAGGTGAGCGTGCCGTCCACCCCGACCTGCCAGCGCAGCACCCGGGTGTCCTGCGGGCCGGTCTGGAAGACGGCCAGCAGCTTGCCCTCGACCCGGCGGAGCTGGAGCAGCCGGGTCTCCCGGTAGTACCGGTAGAGCTCGGCGAAGTCCCGCTCGAAGCGCGGGTCACGGAACATCGGCGCCGGGTCGAACCGGAACGCGTCCGCCGTGTCCCGTACGAACGTGTGCATGGAGAAGACGTCCGCGACGGCCGTCTCCGGCTTCAGCCCGATGAACACGTTGTAGCCGAAGAGCATGAGCCCGCCGACCGAGACGATGTCGCGCGGCACGCAGTTGTTCTCGGTGCGTATCCGCTCGGTGCCGATCAGGCGCAGCTCGGCTCCGCCGAACACCGCCAGGCGTTCGGCGTTGAGCGCGTCGGACCGCCTGGCCAGCTCGGCGGCCTGTTCGGCCAGCCGGGCGCGGAGCACCTCGTAGGTGCCCGCGTCCAGCCCGGCCCCCTCCGCGCCGGGGGCGTCGGTGACGGCCTCCGCCGTGGAGGACGTCACTTGCCGGCGGAGTTGAGCGCGGCGACCGGGACCTCGGTGGTGGTGGCCGCGGCCTGGGCCTCGCTCAGCAGGCCGCGGAGCCGGTCGGCGTCGGGGCCGCCGTCCTTGATCAGTTTCACCAGCAGCGCGGACAGCGAGAGGTTCCGCACGTCGGCGGTGTCGATCGAGCCGAGGACCCTGCTCAGGTCGGCGGGGAGGCTCGACGAGCCGTTCAGGTAGGGCTCGGCCAGCGTGCGGGCGACGTCGGAGTGCTCCATGAAGCCGTCCACCGCCTTGCCCATGGTGATCGAGCTCATCAGCTTGTCGAAGAACACGCTGTCGCCGCCGACGATGTCGATGTTGGCCTTGGACAGGCCGGCGGAGACCACGGAGGCCTGTGCCTCGGCGATCTTGAGCTGCACGTTCACCCCGGCGAGGCGGATCTCCTTCTCGGCCTCCAGTCGCAGGCGGTACTCCTCGTGGGCGCGGGTCGCGTCGGTGAGCGCGGCCATCGCCGCGGCCTTCTCGGTGAGACCCTCGGCCTCGGCCTTGAGCTTCTCGCCGACCGTCGCGGCGGCGGCCAGTGCCATGGCCTGCTCGCCCTCGGCCTCCGCCTTCAGCTTCTCGCGCACCGCGGTGGCCACGGCGTGCGCCTTGGCCTGCTCGCCCTCGGCGACGGCCAGCGCCTTCTCCCGCTCGACGGAGGCCTCGGCGCGGCCGACCTTCTCGATCGCCGCGGCGTCCCGCTCGCGCACCTGCACCTCGGCCAGGCCGGGGGCGGCGGTCTCGGCCTGGATGCCCTCGGCCAGACGGATCTTGGCGCGGGCGTCGAGCTCGGCGGCCTGCTGCCGGGACTCGGCCAGCACCAGCGCCTCGCGGGCCCGGTGCTTGGACGCCGCCTCGGAGGCCTCGGCCGCCTTGATGTCCTTGACCAGGCTCTCCTGCGCCTCGGCCTCGGCCTGGATGATCACGGCCTGGCGGGTCCGCTCGGCCTCCTCGACCACCCGCAGGCGCTTGATGCTCTCCTCCTGCTCGGCGACGGTCTTCTCCACCACGATCCGCTCGCGGATCACCTCGGCGATGGAGCGCTTCTCGCCCTCCACCTCCTTGTCCTTGGAGATGCGCGACAGCTCGGTCTCGCGCTCGCGGGCGATGACCTCCAGCAGACGGTCCTTCTCGATCCGCTCGGTCTCGATGGCGAGGACCCGCTCACGGTTCTTCGCCGCCACCGCGATCTCGCGGGCCTGGTTCTCCTGCTGGATGCCGAGCTGCTCGTCGGTACGGAGATTCGCGGCGTGCGCCTTGAGCCGCTCCTCGGCCTGGACCTTGGCGGTCTCCGCCTCCTCGCGGGCACGCATGGTCTCGACCTCGCGCTTCTGCTTGATCTCCGCGTCGGCCTGGCGGCGCTCAAGTTCCAGGATGGCCTCCCGCGCGTCCACGTTCTGGCGGGTGATCTCCTTCTCCTCGCGACGCTGGAACTCGTTGGTCCGTACGTGCTCGATGGCGGTCAGCTCGGTGATCTTCCTGATGCCCTGCGCGTCGAGGATGTTGTTCCGGTCGAGGGACATCAGCGAGGTCTGCTCGAGGTAGTCGATGGCCGCGTCCTCAAGGCTGTAGCCGTTGAGGTCGGTGCCGATGACCTGGATGATCTGGTCGCGGAACCGGTCACGCTGGGTGTAGAGGTCCACGAAGTCGAGCTGCTTGCCGACCGTCTTGAGCGCCTCGGAGAACTTGGCGTTGAACAGCTCCTGCAGCGTCTCCTGGTCGCTCGCGCGGGCGGTGCCGATGGCCTGGGCGACCTTCACCACGTCCTCGACGGTCTTGTTGACCCGGACGAAGAAGGTGATGCGGATGTCGGCCCGGATGTTGTCGCGGCAGATCAGGCCCTCACGGCCGGTCCGGGCGATCTCGATGGTCTTCACCGAGATGTCCATCAGCTCCGACTTGTGGAAGATGGGCAGCACGATGGCCCCGGTGAAGGTGACGTCCACCTTGTTGATCTTTGAGATGATCAGGGCCTTACCCTGCTCGACCTTGTTGAACAGGCGGCTGATCATGATGAGCAGGCCGACGACGACGAGGAGGACGACGGCGAGGAAAATGCCGAGTCCGGTGGAGATGACGTCCAAAATGGTCCCTCGGTTAAATAGGACGATCAGGGTCGAGTTCCGCGGCGTACGGCATCACCCAGAAGAACTCGCCGGGGGAGTCATAGGCGAATATCAGGGCGGTGCTTCCGGCGGCGAAGACGTCGTCGCCGGTCTGACGCACTTGAACGAGAGCGGAGGAGCCGTCCGGAGCGGTGACCTCGGCCTGGCCGAAGTCACTGCCGACCCGGCTTGTGCGGATGACGCACGCACGGCCCACGAAGTCGGCGCGGGAGGGGACGCGCTCCTTCGGGATGAGACGTCGCAGCGGCAGCACGATGAGGCGCGTGCACGCCCAGGCGCAGACCAGCGCCGCGACCAGTACCGCCACCAGGGCGGGGGTGCCGGTGAACAGTGTGCCGCCCACGAGGCTCGCGAACCAGGCGACGACGACCAGCAGCGAGATGACCAGTGCGGCCGGGACCCCGCCGAGTCCCAGACCGCTCAGGAAGCCGGTGGCTCCCGAGGCTTCGGAGCCGTCGCCGTCACCGTCGAACCCGAACACGCCGAACACGACGAGCACCCAGTACGCGATGATCACCAGGAGCAGGAACGTGAACAGGACGGTCGGAAAAGACAGCGTGGCGTCGACGAACTGGCCCATTGGCGTGTGAGGTCCCCCTGCTGGCGTACCGGATCGCGCTCCCCCGAGCGCGTGTTGGTGACTATATACAGGTAAAGATCGGTTAAAGGGAATAGTTCCCAAATTGGAAAAATATCCGTATTAACTGCTCCACCTGCGGGTTCCCGGGGGCTGTGCGCGCGGCGGCGCGGGGTCGTCCGAGGGCATGAGGAAACCGAGGAGCGCAGGCGTGGCCTCGCGTCCTCGGCGTGATCCCGAGAGATCAGGCGGGCCGGGTGATCATGTAGGCGAGACCGACGAGAATCACGACGGGGATGAGCCACACGACGGCCTCGATGGCGAATTCCTTGTACACGGGGGGCATCCCTCCGAAAGGTGGGTCGGCGAGGAACGTGGGTTTCCGACGATAACCGCTGTCCCCCGGCTGTGACCAGGGCTCACCGGGCAGCGGGCAGCGGCCGGGGCGTCCCGGCGTGTCGTGACCTGTCCGCATGAGCGGTGACCGACCACGAGCGGGCGGCTTCCGCGAGCCTCTGTAGGCCTCTGTGAGCGCTTATGAGGGGACGGCCGAACCGACCACCACGGGATTGTCGGTGATCTCCCCCTCGACCACGTCGGCGACCACGCAGGTGATGTTGTCGGGTCCTCCCGCCTCGCAGGCGAGCGCGATCAGCTGCCGGGTGACCTCCTGAAGGTCGTCGACCTCGGCGAGCACCTGGCGAAGCCGCTCGGCATCGACCACCCCCGACAGCCCGTCGGAACAGAGCAGGTAGCGGTCACCGACCTCGGCGTCCCGCAGGGAGAGGTCGAGTTCGAGGTTCTCGTTGCCGTCGAGGACCTGCAGCAGGATCGACCGGTGCGGGTGGCGGGCGGCCTCCTCCGCGGTGATCCGGCCGTCGTCCATCAGCGTCTGGACCAGGGTGTGGTCGTAGGTGATCTGATAGAGATCGCCGTTGCGGAGCAGGTAGGCGCGGGAGTCGCCGATGTGGGCCAGGGCGACGCGCGAGCCGTTCCAGAGCATCAGGGTCAGAGTGGTCCCCATGCCGGTGAGTGACGGGTCTTCGGCGACCAGCTCGCGCAGACGCTGGTTGGCCTTGCGGACCCCGGCCTCGGCGGCGGCGGCGAGGTCGCCCGGGCACTCCTGGTCCAGGGACGCCACGGTGGCGATGGCCGCCGAGCTGGCGACCTCACCACCCACGTGACCGCCCATTCCGTCGGCGACGGCCAGGAGCCGCGCACCCGCGTAGGCGGCGTCCTCGTTGCCTTGCCGGATCCGGCCGACGTCGGACCCTGCCGTATAGCGCAGCGTGATCATCTGCACATCACTAGATCGTCGAGTTGCACGAGCTGAGCCGCTTTCGGACAGTTGGGATGGGCCTATGGCGAACCGAGATGTTCCACGATCCACGTAACACCATGGTGGCGCAAGCGGCCTGGGGAAGTGTTGCCACATCTGTTGACACCGGTAGTGGCGCGTAAGCTGTTTCAGTGGCCGCTCAGCGCCTCCTCAGTGCCCCCGCACTGTGCCCGGAGTTCCCCACTTTACGCACCACTAGGAGATCAGGAATGACCGCGATCATGCAGGAGGCGGCACGTCGCCGCACGTTCGCGGTGATCAGCCACCCCGACGCGGGCAAGTCGACCATGACCGAGGCACTGGCGCTGCACGCCTCCGCGATCAGCCAGGCGGGCGCGGTGCACGGCAAGTCCGGACGGCGCGGGGTGACCTCCGACTGGATGGAGATGGAGAAGGCCCGAGGCATCTCCATCACCTCCGCCGCGCTCAGGTTCGAATACCGCGGCCACATGTTCAACCTGGTCGACACTCCCGGCCACGCGGACTTCTCCGAGGACACCTACCGGGTGCTGGCCGCCGTCGACTGCGCGGTCATGCTGCTCGACGCGGCCAAGGGCATGGAGCCGCAGACGCTGAAGCTGTTCGAGGTGTGCCGGCACCGCCGCATCCCCGTCATCACGTTCGTCAACAAGTGGGACCGGCCGGGCCGCGAGGCCCTGGAACTGCTGGACGAGATCGAGGAGAAGACCGGTCTGAAGCCCACGCCGATCACCTGGCCGATCGGCACCGGCGGCTTCTTCCACGGGGTGGCCGACCGCACCGCCGACCGGATCGTCCGCTACACCCGCACCCCCGGCGGTGCCACCAAGGCCATCGAGACCGACCTGAGCGCCGAGCAGGCCCTGATCGAGCTGGGCGGCGACTGGGAGCGGGCCAAGGACGAGATCGACCTGCTCTCCGCGATCGGCGCCGACCACGACCAGAAGACCTTCGAGGCGCACGAGTCCACCCCGGTGCTGTTCGGGGCCGCGCTGTCCAACTTCGGCGTCGGCCGCCTGCTGGACGCCATGGTCGACATCGCTCCCGCTCCCGCGCCCCGGCCGGACGTCGACGACGACCCGCGCCCGCTGGAGGAGCCGTTCTCCGGCCTGGTCTTCAAGGTGCAGGCCAACATGGACCCCTCGCACCGCGACCGGATCGCCTTCGTCCGGGTCTGCTCGGGCAGGTTCGAGCGCGGCATGGTGCTCGTCCACGCGGCCACCGCCCGCCCGTTCGCCACCAAGTACGCCCAGTCGGTCTTCGGCCAGGAACGCGCCACGATCGACGAGGCGTACCCCGGAGACGTGGTCGGACTGGTGAACGCCAGCGCCCTGCGTCCGGGCGACACGCTGTACGACGGCTCGCCCGTCGAGTTCCCCCGAATTCCGAGCTTCGCCCCCGAGCACTTCTCCACGGCAAGGGTCCGCGACTCCAGCCGTTCCAAGCAGTTCCGCAAGGGCATCGAGCAGCTCGACGCCGAGGGCGTGGTCCAGGTGCTCCGCTCCGATGTCAGAGGCGACCAGTCGCCGGTGCTCGCCGCAGTGGGTCCGATGCAGTTCGACGTGGTCAAGCACCGGATGGCCACCGAGTTCAACACCGAGATCCTGATGGACCGGCTCGACTTCGGCATCGCCAGGCTCACCGACGCCGAGTCGGCGCCGATCCTGGCCCGCCAGCGCGGGGTGGAGGTCTTCACCCGCTCGCTGGACGGGGTCCTGCTGGCGCTGTTCACCGACGAGTGGCGGATGCGCGGCGTCATGCGCGACCACCCTGACCTGGTGCTGAACGCCCTGCTCGCCGACACTCGCGGCTGACCGGTTCGGGTACGGCCTTTTGACCGGCCGTACCCGGTTGGTTTACCTGCCATTTGTGGTGAAATTTGTCGCCATGAGTGCGACTAGATGGGGAATCCTGGCGACCGGTGGCATCGCCGCCACCTTCACCGAAGACCTGAAGCTTTTGCCGGACGCCGAGGTGGTCGCGGTCGGATCGAGGTCGGAGGAGTCCGCGCGGGCCTTCGCCGACCGGTACGGCATCCCCCGAGCCCACGGTAGCTGGGCCGAGCTGGCCGCCGACCCGGACGTGGACATCATCTACGTGGCCAACACCCAGAACGCCCACTACGCCGCGGTACGGACCTGTCTGGAGGCGGGCAAGGCCGTACTGTGCGAGAAGGCGTTCACCCTGAACCGGGCCGAGGCCGCCAGGCTGGTCGACCTCGCGAGGGAGCGGGGCCTGTTCCTGATGGAGGCCATGTGGATGCGCTGCGTCCCGGGCATCCGCAAGCTCGTGGAGCTGGTCGAGGGCGGGGCCGTCGGCCCGGTCGACTCCGTGCACGCCGACTTCTCGATCTCCGTCTCCGTCGAGCCCGACCACCGGCTCCGCGACCCGAAGCTGGGTGGCGGCGCTCTGCTCGACCTGGGCGTCTACCCGATCTCCTTCGCCCACCTCGTGCTCGGTGTCCCCGCCGGGGTGCGGTCCTGGGCGCGGCTGACCCCCGAGGGCGTGGACGAGAACACCGGCGTGCTGCTCGGTTACGACAGCGGAGCCGTCGCCCTGCTCTCCTGCGGTATCACCGCGAGCAGCCCGGTCACCGCGTCGATCTCCGGTCCGCTCGGCCGGATCGAGCTGCCGAACCCGTTCTTCCGTCCCGACACCTTCGTCCTGCACCGCATGGGCGCTGAGCCGGAGACCTTCCACGTCCCCTTCGAGGGGGCCGGCATGCTGCACGAGGCGGCCGAGGCCATGCGCTGCCTGCGCGAGGGGCTGCTGGAGAGCCCGCTGGTGCCGTGGCAGGCGACGTTGGACGTGATGGGCATCCTGGATGAGGTCCGCGCGCAGGTGGGTGTCCGGTTTCCCGGTGAATGACTGATCTGGAGCTTTTCGGCGAGGGCCTGGGGGTTCTCCAGGTGCGGGTTTTGCGCTGTGTGCTGCGCGGGTTGTTCGCTGTGCCCGCTGCGGTGGGCGGGTGTTCCGGCCGGCCGTCTCAGTGGCCGTCTGGTGATTTCGGCCTCCGGCCTGCTCGGGCGTGGTGGTTGCGGGCTTTTTTGAAGCCGGCCGGAACACCCGCCCACCTCCGCTGCACGCGCTCTGGCCGTACGTGGTGCGCGCCGTAGTCGCTCACTTTCGGTGGGCCGGGTTACGCGCCGTCGCTGAAGCGTTCCTTTGGAAGCCGTTCAGGGTGGGTCGCCGTAGCTGAAGCGCCCCCGCATGACCCAGTCCAGGGCCGGGCGCCGTAACCGGTCCAAGGTTGGGGGTCCTGCCGGTCCGGGAGGTCCTGCCGTTTCAGCGTTATCTAGCGAGGAACCCCGGGCGTTCACGCCCGGGAGGAATCGCTCCCCGGTCCTGGGGTTGTGAACGTCTGGTCGTTGGTCCGGGCGTTTCTGGTTTTCGATGTACTCCTTGATGATGCTCAAGGGTGCGCCGCCACAGGAGGCGGCGAAGTGGGACGGCGACCGGAAACGGCCGCCCCACAGGTACTTGCGGACGTGAGCGGAGTACTCCTTGCCCCGCAGGCGGGCCGAGACGTCCTCGAGGGAATTGACCAGGGTCGAGAAGGCGCCCTTGGGCGGGTAGCAGACGAGCAGGTGGACATGGTCGTGCTCGCCGTTGAACTCGACGAGCCGGGCGCCGAAGCTGTCGCACACCTCGATCATGATGTCTTCGCAGCGGCACAGCAGTTCGTCGGTGAAGACCCCGCACTAATACCTGGGTGTGAAGACCGAATGCGCGTGCAGCGGGTAGACAACGGTTCGGCCCCGGCGGATGTCAAAGTTGGGTTCCCACCGCAGTGACATGGACCAAACGATATTTTGGGCGATGTGAAGCTGGTGGTGCAGGTGAGACTCCTGCCGACGCCCGAGCAGGCGGCGGCGCTGGAGGCGACCCTGCGCGCGGTCAACGACGCGGCCACCTGGGTCTCGGGACTCGCCCACCACCAGCGGGTATTCCGCAATTACGACCTGCGCAGGCACGCCTATGGGCAGATCAAGGACACCTACGGGCTGGCGGCTCAGGCCGCGCAGCATGTCATCAAGAAGGTCACCGACGCCTACGCCACGTTGCACGCCAATCTCCGCAACGGCAATATGGGCAAACCCGGCTCCGCGCGGCGCGAGCGGGCCTTGGCCAAGCCGATCGTCTTTCGCCCCGGCGCGGCCCAGCCGTTCGACGACCGCTGTCTGTCCTGGCGGATGGACGCGCGCACAGTGAGCATCTGGACCACGCGCGGGCGAATGAAGAGCGTGGCGTTCACCGCCTCGGCCGATCAGCTCACGACGTTGGCCGCCTACCGCAAGGGCGAATCGGACCTGCTGTACCGCGATGGCATGTGGTTCCTCATCGCCACCTGCGACGTTCCCGACCGGCCGGTCGCCGCCCCGGACGGATTCCTGGGGGTGGACCTGGGGATCGCCAACATCGCGACCACCAGTGGCGGGGTTCGCCACAGCGGCAAGGGCCTGAACGCGGTCCGCCACCGCCACCGCGAGCTGCGTCGCCGCCTGCAGGCCAAGCAGACCAAGTCCGCCAAACGGCTGTTGAAACGGCGCCGCCGGGCCGAGGCCCGGTTCGCCGCGAACACCAACCACACCATCGCCAAGCAGATCGTGACCGAGGCTGCACGCACCGGGCAAGGCATCGCCCTGGAAGATCTCCAGGGCATCCGTGACCGGGTACGGCTCCGCAAGCCCCAGCGGGTCACGTTGCATTCGTGGAGTTTTCACCAGCTCGGCCGGTTCATCGCCTACAAGGCGGCCCGTGCCGGTGTCGCTCTGGTGTACGTGGACCCGGCCTACACCTCGCAGGCCTGCTCGGCCTGCGGGCATGTGGACAAGAAGAACCGGCCCGACCAGGCCGGCTTCGCCTGTACGTCGTGCGGTTTCGCTGAGCACGCCGACGTCAACGCGGCCCGCAACATCGCCTCGCGCGGTGTGGCGGGCTGGGCAGTGAGTCACGCTGCCGACGACGCGGCCTGAACCGTCGAACCCATCGACGGCGAGGAGCTGCAAGCTCGGTCGTTTACGGCCGAGAAGTTGACGGGGTGTCGTGACCGGTCCAGGGCTGGGGGTCTTATGGTCCGGGGTTGGGCGTTGTGACGGTCCGGGGTTGGGGGGCGGGTTTTGGCTTCCAGGTGGGTTGATTTGGGGGCAGGCGTTCATGTTCTGGCTTTTCCGTTCGAGTGACCTGCTGCCCGCTCTCCCGTCGGCCTGCATGATTGTGCCTGCCGCGTGGGTGAGTGTTGTGCGGATCGCTCATGGGGAGAAGCCGCGAGGAGCGTCTGTGCTGGATGACTGGACCGCCGGTCTTCTGCTGGGGGGCATCGTCCTGCTGGGCGCGTCCGTGCAGCGGTTGGCGGGGATCGGGTTCGCGCTTGTGGCGGTGCCCGCTCTGGTGCTGCTTCTCGGCCCGGCCGAGGGTGTGGTGCTGGCGAACTGCGCGGCCGGTGCCATCAGCGCGATCGGGCTGGTCGGCACCTGGCGGGAGGTCCGCCTGACCGCGATGGTTCCGTTGGTCGCCGCGGCCGCCTGCACCGTGCCGGCCGGGGCCTGGGTGGCCGCCTGGTTGCCCGAACCGATGCTGCTGGTCGGCATGGGGGTGCTGGTGAGCGTGGCCGTACTGCTCGTGATGTGGGGCAGCCGAGTGCCCGCTCTGCGCGGGGCCGGAGGTGCGGTGGCCGCCGGTGCGGCGAGCGGGTTCATGAACTCCTCCGCGGGGGTGGGCGGTCCGGCGGTTTCCCTGTATGCGGTGAACGCGGGCTGGACGGTACGGGAGTTCGTGCCGAACGCGCAGTTCTACGGGGTGGTGGTGAACGCGCTCTCCGTTACGGCCAAGGGCGTGCCGAAGCTCACGGTGCCGCTCTGGCTGCTGGTCGCGGCTGGGATAGCGGCAGGCGCCGTGCTGGGGAAGGCACTCGCGGAACGAGTGCCGGAGCGACGGGCCCGGGTGCTGGTGCTGCTGCTCGCGCTGGTGGGCGGGTTCACCACGATAGGTAAGGGGCTGTGGAGCCTGTGACCCTTGACCGGCACAGGGCGGCTACCGGCAGCTATTCGGCGACGAGCACCGGCCGTCGTCGAATGGCTGCCGGTAGCCGGTTGTGGGGAGGTCGAGAACCCGGAATGTCTGGATCATTCGGGGAATGACGATGCCATCGTGTGGACGGTCTGCTCGAATCTCAGGGCCAGATCGCGGTCCACGGTGAGCCCGACGGGCCTGCCCTTCCGGTAGGCGGTGAGCGGGCCGACCGGCGGACGGTCGATGAGGGCGGCGATCGGGGGTACGGCCCTGGCCACCGGTTGGGCGAACACCGCCGACATCAGCCGGACAAGGCCGCGTACCGGTTGCCGGAAGGGCTTGAACATCCCCGTCGCCACGAACAGCGAGCTGGTGGAGGCGGTGTTCGAGGACCGGGTGGTGACGGTCGCGGAGCTGGCCGAGTGGTCGCTCGCGATGGACGACGCCTGGGAGGGGTTCGTCGTGTTCATCACCGGCGTGTGCGAGCTGCAGGCGGCCGACCTCGGCTACAACGACCTCGCCATACGCGGCGGAACGGCCGGCACGGACACGGGCTACGCGTTGATGCGGCAGATCATCGAGCGCGCCCAGGAGTCGGGCGCCCTGCGGGACGACGTCACGCTTGAGGACATGGCGTTCGTGATCTGGGGAGTCGCGGCTACCGTACGCGCGACGTTCCGCGTCGCTCCCGGAGTCTGGCGATGGCACCTCGCCCTGACCCTCGACGGCCTACACGTCACTGCCGCCCACCCCCTCCCCACCCCACCCATGCCCCCCTCCCAGACACGCACCGCGATGAACGACTGCCCCTGAAAGCCCCAGCCCGGACCGATTACAACGCCCAACCTCGAACTGATAGGACCCCAACCCCGGATTGGCTACAACGCCCAACCTCGAACCGGTAGGCCCCCGGCCCTGGATGGGGTACGGCGCCCGGCCCTGGGCTGGGTGTCATGCGGGGGCGCTTCAGCTACGGCGATCAGCCTTGAACGGTCCCCAACCTCGAACTGGTAGGACCCCGGCCCTGGGCTGGGTCATGCGGGGGCGCTTCAGCTACGGCGATCAGCCTTGAACGGTCCCCAACCTCGAACCGGTAGGACCCCGGCCCTGGGCTGGGTCATGCGGGGGCGCTTCAGCTACGGCGACCCACCCTGAACGGCTTCCAAAGGAACGCTTCAGCGACGGCGCGTAGCCCGGCCCACCGAAAGTGAGCGACTACGGCGCGCACCACATACGGCCAGAGCGCGTGCAGCGGAGGTGGGCGGGTGTTCCGGCCGGCTTCAAAAGAGCCCGCAACCACCACACCCGAGCAGGCCGGAGGCCGAAATCACCAGACGGCCACTGAGACGGCCGGCCGGAAC
>NZ_JBEOZN010000086.1:0-43622 GCF_040298085.1 Streptosporangium sp. NPDC001681
TCAGGTGGTGTCTCGCAAGGCGGAGGAGGGAGCCGCAGCGTGCTGCGGTGACCGACGACAACGCGGCGAGGCGCCGCCTGACCGACCGCGGTAGGCAAAAGATCCGCAGGACAGGGCCTAGTAGCGGGGTTTGCGGCTCAGGGCCACGCCGGCTACCAGGAAGATGCCGCCGACGACTCCGGAACCGATGGCTCCGGGGGTGTTGGCGGGGGTGGTGCTGGCCTGGATGACGGCGGTGACGAGGCCCATCACCGCGCTGATGTAGCAGAAGATCGTGATGAAGATCTTGACGTTGGTGTTCACTGGATTCCTTCGGTGGGGTGACGGCCGTTTTGAGAGGCGTCGGGGGCGGTACCGGCTGCGGTGAACCCGAGGAGCATCACCCAGGCGTTGGGATCTGCGCGGAACCGGTTCCAGCGGTCGGCGGCGAGGGCGAACTCGCGGAGCGACAACACTCCGGCGGTCACGAGCGGCTGCAGCCGCCCTGGGCCGAGGTGGGGGGCGAAGTCATCCGTGGGTCGGGTGTCGTTGGTGGTGGCGAACGGGCGAAGGGCGACCTCCGTGAAGCCGGCGTCACGGAGCAGGCGGGTGAGACGGCGGCCGATCGTGCGATCACCGCCGGCGGCCTGCTGGGTCGCCGCCATCTTGGCGTGCACTCCCACCAGTTCCGGGTAGACCGGGTCGGCCAGCCCCCAGCAGGAGGCGTCCACCTCGGTGACCAGGATGCGGCCACCGGGGCGGAGGATCCTACGCGCCTCGGCGAGGGCCGGTCCGGGATCGGGAAGGTGCTGAAGGACGTACCTGAGGAGTACGTACTGCGCGCTCGCCGTCTCCAGGGGCAGGTCGGCGGCATCGGCGACGATCAGTTCGGCGCCGGTGCCCTCGGCATGGGCGAGCAGGTCCGGGTCGATGTCCACGGCGACCAGTGACAACTCGGGCAGCGCCCGCCGCAGCCGCCTGGTGATCGCACCGGACCCCGCGCCGATCTCGACCAGCGGGCCGCCCGACGCGGTCAGGCCCAGTTCGCGCAGCAGGCTCAGCTCCTCGTCGAACGAGAGCTCCGCCTGTGCCTCCAGCCGCGCCAGCTCTCCCGCCAGCCCGCCCGCGGTGGTGGTGGCGGGGTTGTACGAACCGGCGTTCGGGGTCGGGGTGTTGGGATCCGACCGGTCGGCGGGGCCGGGCGAACCCGCGTGCGGCGTCGGAGTACCGGAGTCCGGGGCCGGGGTGTCGAGAGCGGCGCCACGGTCGGTGACGGTGGCCGGGGCCGGGGCGTCGAGAGCGGCGCCACGGTCGGTGACGGTGGCCGGGGCCGGGGCGTCGAGAGCGGCGCCACGGTCGGTGACGGTGGCCGGGGGGTACGGGGGTGTGGGGAGAGTGGTCATCGGGGGCTCACGATCATGTGCATGCCGTGCTTCGGCCGTAGCGTCACCAGCGCCTCCGGTTCCACCGGGAAGCCTGGTTCCAGCGTCAGCCGTACCGTCTGAGACAGCATCGCCAGGACCAGCGTCGCCTCGATCAGCGCCAGGTGCCGGCCGATGCAGACGCGCTCGCCGCCGCCGAACGGCAGGTACAGATGACTCGGGAGGTCGACGCCGTCGAAGCGGTCGGGTACGTACGCATCCGGGCGGTCCCAGTAGCGGGGGTCGCGGTGCAGGACCCACTGGCTGACGCAGACGAGCGTGCCCGGCCGTACCGGATGGCCGTCGAGCTCGTCGGGGCCGGTCGCGCGGCGGGAGATCAGCCAGACCGGGGGGTACAGGCGCATCGCCTCCTGTACGGCCCGTCGGCAGAGCGGCAGGTCGGGCAGGTCCGCGGCCGTGGGCGGGCGTCCGCCCAGCACCCGGTCGACCTCGGCCCGGACCCGTTCCGCCTCTTCCTGATGGCGGTCCAGTAGATAGAAGGTCCAGGTCAGGGCCTTGGCGGTGGTCTCGTGACCGGCCATGATCAAGGTCAGCACCTGGTCGCGGAGGTCGGTGTCGGACAGGGCGCCGAGCATGGTGTCGAGCAGGGTGCCGGTGGCGGTGGGAGCGGCCCGGCGGGAGGCGATGACGGTGCGCGTCATCATGTCGAGCAGGGCGCGGGCGCGTGCGTACTCCCGCCGGCGACGGCTCGTGTCCGCCGGGTCGGGGTCGGGGTCGGGTACGTAGTGGCCGATGAAGCGATTGACGGCGTCCACCGCGCGGCCGAACCCGTCGCCCGCCGCGCCGAGGTCCACGTCGAGCACCGCACGGGTCAGGATCGACAGGGTCAGCGAGGTGAGGTGGTGGTCGATCGGCTGGGGTGCGCCGGTCTCCGCGGCGGCACGCCAGCGGGCCAGCAGCGCCGAGGTCTCGTCGGTGATGATCTGGTCGAAGGAGGCGACCGCGCTGCGGCGGAAGGCCGGGGCACAGAGCCGGCGCTGCCGCACCCATTCCGCGCCGTCGCTGGTGAGCAGGCCGTTTCCGAGGAGCGGGCGGAGCATGTGGTCGTCGGGCGTGTTCTCCTTCGTGTAGTTACCGACGTTGTCCTTGAGGATGTGCCGGGCGAGATCCGGGCGATGCGCCATGAACACGGTCTCGCCGTTCGCGTGGTGGCCGGTGACGTCCCCGTAGCGACGGGCCAGGCCGGTCACGAACCCCAGTGGGTCGCTACGCATGCGTTCCATGTCCACCGGGCCGGGCGGTCCCGGGGGCAGCTGCGTGCTGGTAGTCGTCACCGACGCCTCCGCTTAACGGTGCTTAAGTATCTCTGATACGTATTCACAAGTACCGGATATACGTATTGAATGTCATTGATGAGCACATCCGTACTGTGGCATGCTGCCAATGTAACACTGCGTTGATGAACGTATCAATACTTACATCAATGGCGAATAACTTAAGTCTTGGTATGTGCCGCGCGCCATGCGACAGTCCTTTCAGTTGCCGACGCAGAAAGCAGCGGTAAACAAACAGAGGGAGAATGACATGGCTCTCGAACCGCAGGAGCGGGCGGAATTCATCAACGCCTACACCCGCACCCTCATCACCGCCTGGTCGGACGAGGAGTACGCGGCCCGGCTGAACGCGGACCCGCGCGCCGCGCTGGCCGAGTCCGGTCTGACCATCCCGGAGGACGCCGAGATCGTCATCGTGCGCCACATCCCCGAGGGGCACGAGGAGGGCAACCTGGACGTCCAGGTCGGCCTCTGGGAGGTCGGTCTGGCGACCGGCCAGTACGAGCTCCACATCCCCGAGACCCCGGTGGTCGACGCGGCCGAGCTCAGCGAGGGCGACCTGTCCGACATCGCGGCCGGCGCCGCCGACGCGGCCGCCTGCTACTACTGCTGCTGCCCGTGCTGCTGCTGCACCTGATTCACCGCAGCTCCAGCACTCACTGAATTCACTGGATTTCCAAAATCGCCATGCCGTTCCCGTTCCCGTCTCCATCGGAGGATTAAGTCGATGGTTTCCGCCGCCGCGGAAAACGACCCGGTCGCCGTCACCGGCCTGAACAAGCGTTATGGAGAGCACCTGGTGCTCACCGATCTGAGCCTGCGGGTACACCGCGGCGAGGTGTTCGCCTTGCTCGGGCCGAACGGCGCGGGAAAGACCACGACCGTCGAAATACTGACGGGAGTACGGCGGCGGAGCGGTGGAGACGTGGAGGTCCTCGGCCAGGATCCGGCCAGGGACCCACGGGAATGGCGGGCGCGTATCGGGGTGGTCGGCCAATCCACCGGCGCCTACCCCGATCTCACCGTGGGTGAGGTGGTCAGGCAGTTCGCCGCCATGTACCCCAGGCCGCTGCCGCCCGCGCAGGTGCTCGACATGGTCGGCCTGGGAACGTACGAGAAGAAGAGGACCACGGAGCTCTCCGGCGGCCAGCAGCGCCGGCTGGACGTGGCCGTCGGTGTGATCGGCGACCCCGAGTTGATCTTTCTGGACGAGCCCACCACCGGGCTCGACCCGGTCGCCCGCCGCGAGGCGTGGGACCTGGTGCGGTTCTTCGCCGCGCGCGGCTGCACCACGGTGCTCACCACCCACTACCTGGACGAGGCCGAGACGCTGGCCGCGCGGGTCGGTGTGATCGCGGGCGGCCGGCTGGTGGCCTGCGGACCGCCGAGCGAGCTGGGTGGGCGTGCGACGACCTCGGCCGCCGTGTCGTTCCGGCGCTCCGAGTCGCTGGCCGGCCGGGAACTCCCCGAGCTGCCCCGTGGAGCGGTGCTCGAACCGGGACCGACGGGCGCGGGTGACCTGGTCACCGTGCTGACCTCGGAGCCGACCCGGCTGGTGAGCCTGCTGGCGTCCTGGGCCGAGGCCGAGCTGCCCGAGCTGATCGTGCACCGTCCCACCCTGGAAGAGATCTACCTCAACCTCATCGACCGGCATCGACAACAGCCGGAGGAGAACAAGTGAGCGTCACCGATTCCGTTCGCGCGCCCGGCCGGGAACTCGGGGAGGGGTTGCTGCCCGGGCTGTGGCGGGCCAGTGTCGCCCGGTCGTCGGTCGAGCTGAAGTCGTTCTTCCGCAACAGGCAGTCCCTGGTCTTCACCCTCTTCTTTCCGGTGATCCTGCTTGTGGTGTTCGGCGCGATCTTCACCGGCAAGGTGGAGGGCACCCAGACCGATTTCCGGCAGGTCTTCATGGCGGGCATCGTGGCCGCCGGTGTGATGAGCACCGCCTTCTCCGGGCTGGCCATCAACATCGCCATCGAGCGGGACACCGGCCTCATCAGCAGGCTGGCCATGACGCCGATGCCCAAGCCCGCCTACTTCATCGGCAAGCTGGTCAAGGTCGTGGTGACCACCGTGGTGGAGACGGTGCTGCTGCTCGGCATCGCGGTGACCGCGTTCGGGTTGCCCTGGCCGAGCACCGCGCACCGCTGGTTCACCCTCGCCTGGGTGCTGACGCTGGGTACCGTCACCTGCGCGCTGGCCGGGATCGCCTACAGCGCGGCCATCCCGAACAGCCGGTCCGCCGCGGCGATCGTGACGCCGGTGTTCATGGTGCTGCAGTTCATCTCCGGGGTCTTCTACCCCTTTCACCAGCTTCCTGAGTGGATGCAGAACACGGCCGCGCTCTTCCCGGTGAAGTGGATGGCGCAGGGGTTCCGTTCGGTGTTCCTGCCGGACGGCTTCACCGTCGTGGAACCGGCGGGCGGGTGGGAGCTCGGCCGCATCGCGCTGGTCCTCGGACTGTGGGCGGTCGGCGGCCTGCTGCTGACCGCGCTGACGTTCGGCTGGCGCAACGCGCGTGTGCGCTGATCAGGTAAGCGATCGCAAGGGAGACTGACGCGTGACGGTAGGCACCCAGATCCGGTTCCCTGCCCACCTGGCTCACCCCTTCTCCCCCGCGGGACGGGCCGATCCCTATCCGGCCTACGACTGGCTGCGCGCCCGCGCTCCGGTCCACTACGACGCGGCGTCGCGGCTCTGGCTGGTGACCGGGCACGCCGACTGCGCCGCCGTACTGCGTGACCAGGGTTTCTCGGCGAGTGCCGGGCAGCAGGGGCGGGCGCGCGACGAGGAGTTGCCGCCGTCGATGCTCACCACGGACCCGCCCGATCACACCCGGTTGCGCGCGCCGGGGCTGCTGCTGCTCGGACCCGCGGCGATCGCGTCGGTGGCCGAGGCGATCGCCGCCGACGTGGACGGGCTTCTCGACCGGCTGGCGGAGCGGACCGTGGTCGACGCGGTCGCGGAGATCGGGAGCCCGCTGGCCACCTCGGTCTTCCTGCGGCTGTTCGGGCTGGCGGAGAGCGACCGGAAGGTCTTCGCGCAGCTCGCCCAGGCGGCCTCGATCAATCTGGATCCGCTGGCCGGGCCGCAGGTGGCGGCGCTGGGCAGGTCGGCCATGGGAGAGCTGACCCGGTTCCTGGACGCGCACTGCGCGTCCGCGCCGCCCAGCCCGCTGGCCCGGCTGGCCGCCGACGACCGGCTGAGCAGGCGGGAGATGCTGGGGGTGCTCGGGCTGGCCGTGGTGGGCGGGTGGCAGCCGCTGGCCGAGGCGATCGGCAACGCGCTGTACTGGCTGCTGCCCCGGCCCGAGGCACTGACCGTACTGCGCGAGGGCGGCCGGGAGCCGGCGCGTACCGCGATGGACGAGTTGCTGCGGCTGGAAGCGCCCATTCCGTTCACGGCCAGGGTCGCGGTCCGGAACGTGGCACTGCCCGGGGGGCAGGTGCCCCAGGGGGCCAGGGTGCTGGCGATCGTGGCCGCCGCCAACCGGGATCCGGCCGTTTTCGAAAGGGCCGGGGAGCTGGTGCTCGACCGGACGCCCAACCCGCATCTGGCCTTTGGCGGAGGGCCGCACTTCTGCCTGGCGGCGCAGCTCGTCCGGCAGACCGGGGCGGTGCTGCTGGCCCGGCTGGCCGAGCGGTTCCCCGCCGCGTCGCTGGCCGATCCGGAGCCGGTCTGGGCCGCCACGCTGATCCCCCGGCGGCTGCGCGCCCTCCCGGTGCGGCTGGGAGGCGGGGATGCGTGCTGAGGTCCTCGTGATCGGCGCCGGCGTCAGCGGGCTGACCTGTGCCGACCGCCTGGCCAGGGCCGGGGTGCGCACCGTGGTCCTTGAGGCCAGGTCACGGATCGGCGGGCGGATACTGACCTTCCGTCCCGCGGACGGCGGGCCCCCGCTGGAGCTGGGCGCGCAGGTCGTCCACGGTGACCGCAACCCCGTCCACGGGCTGGTGGAGACCGGGACGGCGCCGCGGCCGACCGCGGCCCGGGTGATCAGCGGGCGGGTGGGCCGTCCCATGGGAGCGCTGGCCCGCACACCGCATCCGCCCTGGCTGCTGGAGGCCAGGCTGAACGCGGAGGGCGCCGAGGCCGGCGGGTCGGTGAACGGCTGGCTCGGCGACGTCGGCGGGCCTTACCCGGTGGCGAGCGAGTGGTTCCGGCAGATCTGGGCCGCGGACCCGGAGCGGCTCAGCGCCGCCGGTGTGGCCGCGGCCCAGCGGGGGGACGACGCCGGGCGGGGAGAGTACGTCGTGTCCGGCGGGTTCGACCTGCTGCCGCGACGGCTGGCGGCGGGGCTGGAGGTGCACACCGGACGCCCGGTCCAGGTGCTCGGCTGGTCGCCGGGACGGGTCGCCGCACTGACGCAGGCCGGGACCGTGGAGGCGGAGCGGGTGGTGGTGACCGTGCCGCCCGCCGTGGTGACCCACGGCACGCTCACCATCAAGGATCTGCCCGAGCACAAGATCGAGGCCGCCCGGGAGCTGGCGGCGGGTGACGGCTGCTGCGTGGTCGCGACCCTGTCGGTGCCCGCGCCGGAGACCGCGTCGGTGTTCGACGCGGACGGCGTCAGCGGCTTCGTGAGCTGCCGCGAGGGGCGCCCCGAGGCGTTGATCGTGGCCAAGGACGCGGCGGCCGCCTGCGTGCGGGCCGCCACCGGCCCCGACCTGTCGGCCATGCTCACGGTGGCGCTGCCCTGGGCGGCGGGGGCCCGGGTGCTGGAGCGGCGGATCGCCGACTGGGGGGCCGACCCGTGGAGCCGGGGCGCGTTCACCGCGCCGCTGCTCGGCGCCGAGCGGGCTCCGGCGCGCTGGGCCGAGCCGGTCGCCGACACACTCTTCTTCGCGGGCGAGGCCACGGTCTCGGGAACGCGGCTGCCGTGGGTTCAGGGGGCGATCGCCAGCGGGGTGCTCGCCGCCGACCGGCTCCTGGAGGCGATGGGCTGATGACAGCGCAGTTGGGGACACCGCATTCCGGCTGGTATCTACCGGCCTTCACCTCCGAGCTGACAGCCGAGGTGACTCCCCTGGAGATCGGGACCCGGCGGCTGGTGGCCGTACGGGACGAGACGGGGATCCGGGTCTTCGACGCCGACTGCCCGCATCGGGGCGCGCATCTCGGCTACGGGGGACGGCTCTCGGGTGACTGCCTGGTCTGCCCGTTCCACGGCCGCCGGATCGCGCTGGGCGACACCACCAGGCGGTGGTCGGTACGCGAGCACCACGTGATCGTCTCCGGCGAGGCCGTGTTCGTACGGCTCGCGGACACCCCTGACGACGACCGGGGACTCACCCGGGCGATCAAGGAGCTGGGCGGGACCCACCCGCTCACCGCGGCCGTGGTCAGGCCGGTGGACGTCGATCCGGTGATGATCGTGGAGAACGCCTTCGACATCGACCACTTCACCGAGGTGCACAAGGTGCCGCGGCTCCGCGGGATGGCGCATCGGGACGGGGACGAGGGCGAGCTGGTCATCGAGGGCGAGTTCGTCATGGGGGCCAAGCCGGGGAGCACCTCCGGTCCTTCGGTCACCCGGGCGCGCTTCCTGGCATGCGCCTACAGTCCCGGCGTGGTCGTCACCCGGTTCGGGCCGCCGGGGTGGGAGCAGGTCATCGTCACCGCCGCCGTGCCCCGGGAGAGCGGCGGGTGCGTGGCGCGGGTGGCGATCGGCGTCCGCCCCGAGCAGCAGGGCGAGCTGCCGCTGCTCATCAGCGGCAGCGAGCGGGCGCTGGCCGAGGACGCGGTGGTCTGGGAGCGGTTGAATCCGCAGGTGGTGCCCCGCTTCGACGGCGGGGACGCGGCCGTGGTGGCCTACCGGAGGTTCTGCGCGGGCTTTCGGGAGCCGGCGTGAGCGGGCTGCGCGTGGTCGAGTCGGGGGCGGGTCCGGCGGTGCTGTGGGTGCACGGCTACACCATGGACCTCACCCTGTGGGAGCCGCTGTGGAGGCTGCTGCCCGGCTGGCGGCACATCGGCGTGGATCTCCCCGGTCACGGCGGCTCCGAGCCGCTGCGGCCCGGTGTGACGCTGCCCGCCCTGGCGGTACGGCTGGCCGAGATCGCCTCGGCCGAGCGGGCGGACCGGGTCGTGGGGCTCTCCTTCGGCTCCTGCGTCGCGCTGCAGATGGCCCTGGAGGCGCCCGAGGTGGTGCGGCACCTGGTGCTCGCGGCGCCGACGCTCGGCGGTGCGCCGCCCGACCCCGCGGCCAGGCGGCGTTACCTGGAGCTCATGATGTTGCGCAGGGCGGGCGGCGCGCGGGAGCAGATGGCCGAGCTGTGGATGAGCTCCCCGCCGGACATCTTCCGCGGCACCGAGGCTCATCCAGAACTGCGTGCCCGGCTACGGGAGGTGATCGGCAGACACTCCTGGGCCGAGCTGGACAGCGGGGCGATGGCGGGGCTCACCATGCATCGGCACTCGGCCGAGGATCTGATCCGGATCAGGGCCAGAACCACGGTGATCATCGGAGATTCGGACATGCCGGTCTTCGTAGACAATGCCAGGATGCTGGGAAAGACAGTGGCGCAATGCGATATTCGTACGATTCATAACTCCGGACACCTCCCCCTGCTTGAGTGTCCGGAAATGTCGGCAAAAGCGGTATTTGCGGGACTGGCGTTATCTGAGAGAGTAGACACTGCTTGACCTGATTGTAAGAATGCCTAGATTAGGACACCCGTAAGGGGGGGATAGTTGCCCCTGTTATTGAGTTTCTTCGGTATGACCATCATGGTGCTGACCAAACTCGACCCCACCGACCTGGCGTTCCTGTTCGGCCCCCATCTGGTGGAGGCCGGCGAACCACAACTGGTCGTGAAGCTTCTCACCAGTAAGGCCGCAGAGGGAGAACTGCTGGTCCAGCGTCCCGACGGGATGTTGCTGCAGCGTCGCGTGTTCCGGGGATGGAGCACCATGCCACCACCGCTTCCTCCGTTCGCCGTACTCGACCATCTCTACCTGGTGATGCGTGCCGTCGTCATGACCAAGGACGACGTGACGGTCGCGCTGATCGGCAGTGCCTGCTCGCCCGGCGCCGGCGTGGCGGCCGCACTGGCCGGCCGGTCCTGGCGGCCGGTGTCGGGACAACTCCTCGTGGTCGACCGGACCACCGGGCACACGCTCCCCTTCCACATCCCGCTGGACCTGCGCGGCAGCGCCCTGGAGTCGGCGAGGAGCGGCGGGCTGATCGGCCAGGAACCGGACCCGGCGACCTGGCGGCAGGCTCATCCCGCACTGGCCGGGGAGTCCGTTCTGGTCCGCCCCGAGCGGCTGGGCCCGCCCGTCCCGATCACCGCCAGGCTCGCCCCGCCCACGCTGGTCAGGCTCTGCCAGGGAGACGACGACCGCTGCAGGCTTGAGCCCTGGTCGTTCCAGCCGCACATCTGGCCGCCGGCCGCCACGGAACTGGCCGACGCGCCCCGCTACCGGCTGCTCATGCCGGAGTTCGGCGGCGCGGAGGAGGCCGCGGCACTCATCGACGACAGGATCCAGAAGGAGCCCCCATGCCCCGGCGGACCGCGTACGGCCCGGGAACACCGTGCTGGGTTGATCACATCACCGTCGATCTGACCGGCGCGAAACAGTTCTACGGCGACCTCTTCGGCTGGGAGTTCACCAGGGAGAACAGTCGCGGCTACCACCTGATCACGTTGCGCGGAGAGATCATCGGTGGCCTCGGCCCCAGCCCGATGGGCCCGGCCTTCGGCTCGTCCTGGAACGTCTACCTGGCCGCCAAGGACCTCGGCCACACCCGGGCGGAGGTCGGGCGCCTGGGCGGCCGGATCGTGATGGGCCCGGTGCCCGCGGGCGAGAACGGCCGCCTCTGCCTGGCGGTCGACCCCTCAGGTGCGGCGGTCGGCTTCTGGGAGGGCGGCAGGGACGAGGGCGTGGTCCTGGTGGACGAGCCCGGCGCCCTGTGCGCCTGCGAGCTGCACACCTCCCGCCAGGAGGCGGCGACGGAGTTCTACCGGAGCCTGTACGGCGACGCGCCCCTGGTGATCCGCCCCTCCGCCAGGACCGGCTGGGTGCCGTTCTTCGGCGCCGGTGCCGGTGCCGACGCCGGTGCCGGTGACAGTACCGATGACAGTGACGCCGCCGTCGCGGCGGCCCTGGCGGCCGGGGCCCGCCCGCTGGAAAGCGGCCTGCTCGCCGACCCGCTGGGCGCGGTCTTCGGCCTCACCAACCTGAATTAATCCATAAATGCGTATAAATACGTATTAACAATATTCACTGCACTTTGCGAGGATTCAACGGTTAGCAGTTTTCCTGCGGGAGGGGTATTCCATGGCGCCTGACGTGGTGGTCATAGGAGGGGGCCCGGCGGGAGCGATCTCCTCGGCGCTGCTGGCCCGGGCCGGCGCCCGGGTGCGCCTGCTGGAACGGGACTTCTTCCCCCGGTACCACATCGGCGAGTCGATCTCCTCCTCCTGCCGGGCCATCATCGACCTCGTCGGCGCCCGGGAGAAGATCGAGGCCCGCGGCTACCAGGTCAAGGAGGGCCTGCTGCTCCGCTGGGGCGCGGAGCGCGACTGGACGATCAACTGGCCGGACCTCTTCGGCGACCAGGTTCGATCCTGGCAGGTGGACCGCGCCGACTTCGACGACGTCCTGCTCAAGCACGCCGCCGAGCAGGGCGTGCAGGTGGTCCACGGGGCCCGCGTGCGGAAGGTCGGCTTCGACGACGGCCGCGCCGTGGGCGTGGAATGGGTACACGAAGGGCACCGCCAGGAGACCGCGGCCGACTTCGTGGTGGACGCCTCCGGTCGCGCCGGCGTGCTCTCCGCACAGCACTTCCGCGACCGGCGGCCGCACGACGTCTTCCGCAACGTCGCCATCTGGGGCTACTACCGGGGCGGCGCCCTGCTGCCCAGCACTCCCAGGGGCGGCATCAACGTGATCTCCTCCCCCAACGGCTGGTACTGGGTCATCCCGCTCAGCGGCGACGTCTACAGCGTGGGCTTCGTCACCCACAAGGACCAGTTCCTGGCCCGCAGGTCCGGGTTCTCCTCGCCGGACGAGATGTTCCTGACCCTGGTCGCGGAGTCGGAGACGGTGGCGGAACTGGTGGCGAGCGGCGACTTCCAGGGCGAGGTCCGCGTCGAGCAGGACTTCTCCTACTCGGCTGACAGCTTCTGCGGCCCCGGCTACTTCCTGGCGGGCGACTCCGCCTGTTTCCTGGACCCGTTGCTCTCCACCGGCGTGCACCTGGCCATGTACAGCGGCATGCTGGCGGCCGCGACCATCCTGTCCGCACACGCGGGGGAGGTCACCGAGCGCGAGGCGCTGGGATTCTACGAGTCCCACTACCGCAACGCCTACGGCCGGATGTTCTCCATGGTCGCCGGCTTCTACGAGCAGTACCGGGGCAGGAACAGCTACTTCTGGCTGGCGCAGCGCCTGGCCAGAGGCCAGTATCCGGAGCTGATGAGGAAGCGCGTCAGCGGCGCCCAGGCACCCCCCGACGGCGCCTTCGCCTCGATCACCGCGGGCCTGACCGACCTGGACGACGCCACCCGCGTCGGCGGTGCGGCCCCGCTGGACGCGATGGTGCTGGCCGGCGAGCTGACCGCGGGCCAGGACCGCCAGGACCGCGAGAACACCGACGGCACCGCCGACAGGCTGTACCTGGTCACCGAGCCGAGGCTGGGCATCGGACGGTCCACCGAGCCGGTGTCACCGCACTGAGCAGCGGCCGATCAGGGGCCGGTCACAGTCCGAGGGCGGCGGCCAGCTGGTGCCGCCCTCGGATACCGAGCTTGCGGTAGATGCGGCCCAGGTGAGTGTCGATGGTGCGCTTGCTCAGGCAGAGCCGCTCGGCGACCTCCATGCTGCTCATGCCCTGCCGTACCAGCTCGACGACCCGCTGCTCGGCGGGGGTGAGCAGGATCTGGGCCTGCGGCGGCTGCGCGTCCGGCGCGTGCTCCGGGCTCGCCGACGGTTCGGCGGCGATCGTACGGGCCGCGGTGTGCTCGCCCAGCGCGTTGTAGGCCTTGGCGGCGTGCGCGCGCCAGGGCAGGCAGGCGGGGTTGGTGATGCCCCGGGCGGAGAGCCGGTGCCCGCAGTCGAGGAACAGGCTCAGCGCGGTGACGTGGTCGCCCGCCGCCGCCGCGATCAGTCCCTGAACCTCCAGGATCAGGCTCTTGATCAGCGGATGGGCGTCCGCGGGCATCGTCATCTCACGTACCAGCTCCGCGGCGTCCTGCGCGCGGCCCATCCGGATCAGGGCCCGCGCGCCACAGGCGCGCGCCGCCGTGGTCAGCACCCGCGCGCCGATCCGCTCGGCCCCCTCCCGCGCGTCGAGCGCGTCCCGCAGGCTGTCGGCCGAGTCGCCCCGCCGGTGGCCGATATCGGCCCGCAGGAGCAGCCCGAGCGCGTGCAGATCCGGCTGGTCCCAGGTACGGGCGTCCTGCAGGATCCTGCCGCACACGGCCAGCGCCTCCTCCGGCTGCCCCGTCCAGCCGAACGCCAGCGCGGCGCCCACCAGCCCGGTTCCCGCGGGCCGATCCCGGCGAGAGCGTTCCCGGGTGGCCCGCCTCGCCAGCCGCCTGGCGGTGCCCGGATACCGCCCGCTCGCCGCGACCATCGCGGCCAGCGCGCCGGCGAGCTCCTTCGCGGCCGAGTCCGGCGCGCCCGAGGAGGCCATCCGCACCGACCTGCGCAACCCGGCGCGGTACCCGGACAGCACCCCCTGCGCGGTCAGCCGGAGCAGCGGCTCCCTCGGCGGGTCCGCCATGGCCGCCAGCTCGTGGGCCACGGTGACGAACGGCCGGACCCCCACCGTGCTGGCGACCAGCGCGGGGCTGGCCAGGTTCAGCAGCGACCTGGCCCGCCTGACGGGGTCGGGCGCGGTGCTGACCAGTGTCTCCGCGTGCCGGACGCAGGCGTCCAGGTCGTGGCGGAGCTCGACCGTGCCGAGCTGCAGGGTCAGCTCGTGAATGGTGGCCGGATCGTCGGAGCAGGCCAGCGCGCGGCGCAGGTAACGGGTCGCGTCGTCGTACTCGCGGGCCGCGACCGCCTCGGTGGCCGCCCTGCGCAGCACCGGAACGCCCCAGTCGGAGTCGGTGAGCATCAGGTGCTCGGCGGTCTGGGCGGCCGGCGCGCCCAGCCTGGCCAGCAGCGCGGCCCCGCGTTCGTGCAGGCCGATCCGGGTCTGGTTGTCGATGCGCGACAGTACGGCCGTGCGGATCAGGGGGTTGTGGAACCGCACGGGCGACCCCGCCGTGATCAGACCCGCCTGGGCGAGGGCCCGGCGGGCCTGCCGGATCTGCGGCTCGCCCTGACTCAGCAGGATCGCCGCCACGGTGACGTCGGTGTCCGGTCCCATGACGGCGAGCTGGGTGAGCAGTTCGTAGGCCACCGGGTCGTGGTCGTGCAGCCATTCGAGCACGGTGGCGGACAGGGCCTCCGTGCCGATCTCCAGCACCTGGTCGGGGTCGGGCTCGCCCGGACTGATCCTGGCCTGCCGCATCCGGCTGGTCAGCTGGCGCAGCACCAGCGGGTTCCCCTGCGAGAGCGTGTGACAGAGCGCGGCCAGCTCCACATCGGGCGGCGCCCCCAGCGCCTCGGCGACGAAGTCGGCCGTGCAGGTGGCGCAGAACGGTCTGAGCTGGACGAACCGCGCGTACGGCAGCTTGGCCAGATCCGTGCCCAGCCCGGCCGGGGGGCTGCCGGGCAGCGTGGCGATCATCATCACCGGCAGGTCGTCCAGGCGGCGCGCGATATAGGAGAACCAGCGCAGCGACGGCGTGTCGGCGAAGGACAGGTCGTCGATCGCGATGACCACCGGCTGCTCCGCGACCAGGTCGCGGGTCATGTGGAACAGGCTGATCAGCAGGTCCTGGGTGGCGGCGCCGTCATCGTCGGCGGCGCGGTCGAACTGCCCGCGGGGCCGCTCGCCGGCGGACATCACCGGGTCGAAGAGCTGGCGGACCATACCGTAGGCGAAATGGCTCTCGCTCGGATGACAGCGTGCCCGCAGCACCAGACTGCGCGGGGGAAGCATTTCAGTCATGGCGCCGAGCAGGGAACTCTTGCCCATTCCGTTTCCGCCCAGGATCGCCGCGACGGTAGGGCGGCCGGCCCGTAGTTCGTCGAGAGCCTCTCGGAAGACAGCCAGTTCTCTGTCTCTGTGAAGAAGCGGTGCCATGCTTCATCGTCCCATTCTCCCGATACGGATCTCAACGGGTTCGGTGCCCGTCTTTCTCGGCGGTACCGGTTCAGGAGTGGGCCACGGGCGCCGATCCCGGGCGTCCGGCGCGGTGATACCGAAGCGAATACGTCGGCGCCCTAAGTATCGGCCACGCGATGCGTACGATTTTTTGCGCATTCACCATCCGGGTCCCCCCGTGTTTAAATCCGCACTGAAGAGGGTTGTCGAGAGCTTGTTATAAAAAGGCGGATGCTGATGGAGAGTCCACGACTAAAGGCCCATTTCCATGTCGAGGTCGTGGACGGATCCCGGGTCTTCCTGTTCGCCGAGGGGAAGGACTTCCTGGTGCCGGGGAAGGCCGCCGTGGCGGTGCTCCCCTACCTCGACGGCCGCAGGAGTGTGAGTGAGATCGTCCAGGAGCTGTCCGGGAGCGTTCCATTCACCACGGTGCTGACCACGCTGCGCCGCTACGAGGCGGCGGGGCACCTCGCGGAGGGCAGGCCGGACCTGCCGGAGAAGGTGCTGGCCTACTGGGACGCGCTGGGCATCGACCCGGCGGCCGTCACGAAGGGCACGCCGGTCACCGTCGCGGCCGCCGAGGGGGTGGACGCCACACCGGTCACGGCCGCCCTGACCGAGCTGGGGTTGAAGGTGCTCACCGGCGCGATCGACGAGGTGCCCGCCGAGGGGGTCTCGGTCGTGCTCGTGGACGACTACCTCGACCCGGCCCTGGAGCGCCGCAACGCGTCGCAGCTGGCATCCGGGCTCCCCTGGCTGCTGGCCAAACCGGGCGGTGTCAGCCCGTGGCTCGGCCCCTTCCTCGATCCCGACCACACGGGCTGCTGGTCGTGCCTGGCGCAACGGCTCAGCGGCAACCGCCAGCTGGAGCGCTACCTGGCGGGGAAGCGGGGCGAGCGGACGCCGTTCCACCCGGTGCGCGCGCAGATCGCGGCCGGGCCGCTGGCGCTGGCCGGGATGCTGGCGGCCGAGGTCGCCAGGATCGTGGCGACCGGCGAGCCGGGTGCGCTCTGCGGTCAGATGGTCGCCCTCGACCTGGCGACCATGGAGACCAGCAGGCACATACTGATCCGCCAGCCGCAGTGTCCCTCGTGCGGCACGCCGTCCGACGGCAACCCCAAGATCGTGCTCGCCCCGCGGCAGGCCAACCACGTCACCGACGGCGGCTACCGGGTCAACCAGCCGCAGGAGACGTTCGCGCGGCTGGAGCGGCACATCAGCCCCCACCTGGGCGCGATCACCAAGCTGGTCTCGATCGGTGCCGACCCCAGCGGCCTGACCTACAGCTACGCCGCCGGCCACAACTTCGCCATGGTCAACGACAGCATGGACCTGCTCCGCCGCAACCTGCGCGGGCAGAGCGGCGGCAAGGGGCGCTCGGAGATCCAGGCGAAGGTCAGCGCGGTCTGCGAGGCGATCGAACGGTACTCGGGGGTCTGGCGGGGGGACGAGGTGGTCATCCGGGCCGCCTACGCCGACCTGGATCCGGCGACCGCGGTGCACCCCGACCGGTTGCTGCTCTTCTCCGACGAGCAGCGGGCCGGGCGCAAGGAGTGGAACGCCGACCCGGCGCACCGGCTGCAGCAGGTGCCCGACCCGTTCGAGGAGAACGTGCCGTTCGACTGGTCGCGGGCCTGGTCGCTGACCCGCGACGAGGAACGGCTGGTCCCCGCCGCCTACGCCTGGTACGGCCACCCCGACCTCTACCGCCACTTCTTCTGCATCGCCGACTCCAACGGCAGCGCGGCGGGCAACACCCTGGAGGAGGCCATCCTGCAGGGCATCTGCGAGCTGGTCGAGCGCGACTCCGTGGCGCTGTGGTGGTACAACCGGCTGCGCCGCCCCGCCTTCGACCTCGACTCGCTGAACGACCCCTACGTGGGCGAGCTGCGGGACTTCTACGGGGCCATGGACCGTGACCTGTGGATGCTCGACCTCACCACCGACGTGGGCATCCCGGTGTACGCCGCGGTCTCCCGGCGCCGCCACGAGGTGGAGGACATCATGGTCGGCTTCGGCTGCCACCCCGATCCGCGCATCGCGGCGTTCCGCGCGCTCACCGAGCTCAACCAGTTCCTGCCGACCGTGGAACGGCGTGACGAGCAGGGCAACACGCTCTACCGGGTGGACGACCCGGAGATGCTGGCCTGGTGCAAGGAGGCCAGGCTGGAGGGGGAGCCCTGGCTGCTGCCGGCGGAGGACCTCGCGCCGGTCACCGTCGGCCCGCCCGCCCCCACCGACCTGGCCGTGTGCGTGCGCCGGTGCGTGGACTCGATCGAGGCGGCCGGATCCGAAGTGATCGTCCTCGACCAGACCCGTCCCGACCTGGACCTGAACGTCGTCAAGGTGATGGCGCCCGGCCTGCGGCACTTCTGGCGCCGCCTGGCACCCGGCCGCCTCTACGACGCACCGGTACGGCTCGGCTGGCTCGACCGGCCGACCCCCCAGGACGAGATCAACTCCTGGAACGTGTTCTTCTAAGTGAACGGTCCCCCCATGAACCCCATCATCGTCTCCCGGCTGCGCCGGGACGCGTCGTTCTCCGGTGAGCGCATCCAACTGACCACCACGGCTCTCGAACTGAGGAACCTGTCACCGGGACAGGGCACGGCCCTGAAGCTGCTGGCCGAGGGCGACCACGATGACGCCGCCCTGGCAGGCGCGGTGACCATGGCGGACGGCGAGGCGGGACTGCTCCGCTGGCACCTGCTGTTCCGCGGGCTGAACACCTCCGGGCTGCTCGAACACGCCGCGGCGGTGGACGGCACCGTGGTGGCCAGGCTCTTTTCCGTCGGCCGGGGCTCGACGCTGCCGGCGGCGGCCCCCACGGGCCCGGTACGGCTGTCGCGCTTCGCCGAGGCGCGGGTGGTGGACGGCACGCTGACCCTGCAGACCCCCGGCCGGCACCTGGCCGTCGAGCTGATGCCGCAGGCCGCCGGGCTGCTCGGCGAGCTGGCGACCTGGAGCACCTCCGTGCCCGCCCCGGTGCTGCGGCTGCTGGCCACGGCCGGCCTGCTGGCGCCGGGCGGTCCCGATGAGGACGTGGAGGTGGCCGAGCGCCCCTACGCCCAGTGGCACCCCGCCGACCTGGCCTTCCACTCCCGTACCCGCTTCCCCGCCTCGGTCGGCGGATACGGCGGGACCTATCCCATCAAGGACCGCTTCGCACCGGAACCGGTCTCCCCGCCGCCCGCCGGTGCCCGGACCGTCGCGCTGCCGGTGCCCGACCTGGACGAGATCGCGGCCGGGGACCCGTCGCTCACCGAGGTGCTCGAACGGCGCCGCTCGATCCGCGCCCACGACCAGGACAGACCGATCACCCTCGCCCAGCTCGGCGAGCTGCTCTACCGGAGCCTGCGCAGGCGGGGCACCATGACCGGCGGCGACGGCCAGGAACTGGCCGACCGGCCGTATCCGAGCGGCGGCGCCGTACACGAGCTGGAGGTCTACCCGCTGGTGACGGCGTGCGAGGGACTGGCGCCCGGCCTGTGGCACTACGCGACCGACCGGCACGAGCTGGAACTCGTCGCCGAGCCGGGCAAGGCCACCGAGGCGCTGGTCGGCCAGGCTCGGGGCGCCGCCATGCTGGAGGCGGATCCACAGGTGGTGCTGCTGGTGGCGGCCCGGTTCGGCCGGGTGATGTGGAAGTACGAGACCGTCGCCTACCCGCTGATCCTCAAACACGTGGGCGTGCTCTACCAGACCCTCTACCTGGTGGCCACCGCGATGGACCTGGCCGTGTGCGGCCTGGGCGGCGGGGACGCCGCGGCCTTCGCCACCGCCTCGGGACGCGACCCGCTCCTTGAGGGCACGGTCGGGGAACTGGTACTCGGCTCCCGGCCCCGGACGGAGGAGTAGACCGCGATGAGATTCCGCTACCAGGCGCTGCAACGGATGCGCGAGCCCGACGAGCTGGACTCCCCCACCCTGCTGGCCACCCCCCGGGGCTGGATCGCGGTCTTCGTCGTGATGATCGTGATGGCGGGCGGGCTGGTCTGGGCGTTCGCCGGCGAGTTGCGCATCTCGGTCGCCGCCCCGGGTGTCCTCACCCACCCGGGCGGTACGGCCCGCATCCAGAGTCACTACTCGGGGCTGGCCCGCCGCGTGCTGGTCCGGCCGGGCGACCGGGTGATCGTCGGCCAGTCCGTCGCCGAGCTGCAGGACGCCGACGGCAAGACCCAGGAGGTGGCCAGCCCGTTCACCGGCCAGGTGGTCGGCACCACGGTCAGCGACGGCCAGGTGGTCGCCGTCGGCACCACGGTCGCCACGGTCGAGCGGACCGACCTGCCCGACGACCGCCTGGTCGCCATGGTGTTCGTGCCCGCCGACCGGGCGGCGTGGATCGCCCCCGGCCGCCCGGTCGACCTGGAGGTGTCCACCGCGCCCGCCGCGGCCTTCGGACTGCTGCGCGGCCAGGTCACCTCGGTCAGCCGCTACCCCCTGACCGGTGAGGCGCTGGCCGGGCTGGTCGGCGGCGAGCTGGCCGCCAAGAGATACGCCGCGGTCCAGGCCCCCCTGATGATCATCGTGGACCTGATCCCCGACCAGAGCTCGCACTCGGGATACAGCTGGTCGACCGCGCAGGGACCGCCCGTGCAGCTCGACTCCCAGGTGACCGTGTCGGCCTCCATCCACCTGGGCGAGCAGACACCGTTCGACCTGGTGCTCGGACGCTGAGCGGAGGAGGCACCGATGACGAACACGACATTGAAACCCGCGGAGCCCGCCAAGCCCGCGCCCAAGAACCAGCCACGCCCCCCGCGCCCCCGCAGGAAGAACCGGCACCGGGTGCCGACCGTGATCCAGATGGAGTCGGTCGAGTGCGGTGCGGCCGCGCTGGCGATGGTCCTGGGCCACTACGGCAAGCACGTGCCGCTTGAGGAGCTGCGGGGCCGGTGCGGGGTGTCCAGGGACGGGTCCAAGGCATCCTCGATGCTCGCGGCGGCCCGCTCCTACGGAATGATCGCCAAGGGCTTCCAGGTCGAGGCCGAGCTGCTCCGCGACCAGAGCGGGCCGGTGATCATTTTCTGGGCGTTCCAGCACTTCATCGTGGTCGAGGGACTGGTGACCCGGTTCGGCCGAACCATGGTCGCGATCAACGACCCGTCCTCGGGTCCACGGCTGATGGAGTGGTCGGAGTTCGACTCCGGCTTCACCGGGATCATGCTGACCTTCGAACCCGGCCCCGACTTCAAGCCGGGTGGCGAACGAGCCAAGCTCAGCAAGGCGCTGCTCCAGTGGCGGCTGCCGTCCGGACGCGCCCTGCCGCTGGTGCTGCTGGCCAGCGCGCTGCTGCTGCTGCCCGGCATCGCCGGGCCCGCCTACTACCGGGTGTTCATCGACCGGGTGCTGAGCGGCAACTCCCCTGACATCCTGCCGCCGCTGCTGATCGTCATGGTGTTCACCGCGGCGGCCATCTTCGTGCTGACCTCGGTGCAGCAGTACTACCTTCTGCGGCTGGAGATCAGGGTCGGGCTGGTCGGCTCCGCCCGCTTCTTCCGTCACCTGCTCCGGCTGCCCATCGAGTTCTTCCTGCAACGCCGACCGGCCGAGGTCGCCAAGCGGATCTCCACCAACGACACGGTGGCCGAGATCCTCTCCCGCGACCTCGCGCTGACGGTGATCAACATGGTCCTGGTGGCGTTCTACGCCGCCCTGCTGGTCCGCTACGACGTGCTGCTCGGCATCATCGGCGTCGGCATGGCGGCGCTGAACATCCTGGTGCTGCGCTGGGTCGCCCGGGCCCGCAAGGACGCGGTCACCGCACTCCGCACCGACCGCGGCAACCTCACCGGCACCACCTTCGCCACGCTCAGCATGATCGAGACGGTCAAGGCCACCGGCGCGGAACCCGACGCCTTCACCCGCTGGGCGGGTTTCCTGGCCAAGGTCGTCTCCGCGCAGCAGCGGCTCGGCGTGCCCACCGCGGTGCTGGTCGTCGTCCCGCCCCTGCTGGCCACGGTGAACACCGGCCTGATGCTGCTGATCGGCGGGCTGCGGGTGGTGGAAGGCGTGCTCAGCATCGGCATCCTGATCTCCTTCCAGACCCTGCTGGCCGCGCTGAGCAGGCCGGTCACCCAGCTCACCAACCTCGGCGGCCGCCTGCAGGACCTCAGCGCCGACGCCAAGCGCATCCACGACGTGGAGCGGCACCCGATCGCCCGCTGCTTCGAGCGTGCCGGCGGCGAGGCGGAACTCGGCACCCGCCTGGAGGGCCGCCTGGAGTTGCAGGAGGTCACCTTCGGGTACGGCCCGCTGAGCGATCCGGTCATCAAGAACCTCTCGCTGAGCATGACACCGGGCAGCCGGGTCGCGATCGTGGGCGGTTCCGGCAGCGGCAAATCCACCCTGGGCCGCCTGCTGACCGGCCTGTACGAGCCGCGCGCCGGCCGGATCCTGCTCGACGGCCATCCGCTGGACGAGATCCCGCGCACCGTACTCGCCAGCTCGATGGCCTACGTCGACCAGGACATCGTGCTGTTCGCCGGGACCGTACGCGACAACCTGACCCTGTGGGACGAGGCGGTCCCCGACGAGGTGGTGCTCGACGCGCTCCGCGACGCCGCCGTCTACGACGCCGTGCTGGCCCGTCCCGGCGGGATCAACTCGTTCGTCCGCGAGGACGGCCGCAACTTCAGCGGTGGCCAGCGGCAGCGGCTCGAACTGGCCCGCGCCCTGGCCGCCGAGCCGACCCTGCTGATCCTCGACGAGGCCACCAGCGCCCTGGACCCGGAGACGGAGCACGTCATCATGGACAACCTGCGCCGCCGCGGCTGCGCCTGCCTGCTGATGGCCCACCGGCTGTCCACCATCCGCGACGCCGACGAGATCATCGTCCTGGATCGCGGCGAGGTCGCCGAGCGCGGCATCCACGAGGAGCTGCTCGCCGCCGACGGCATCTACACGCGGCTGTTCAACACCGGAGGAGGACTGTGAGCCCCGCTGCTCTCGCCGGAGTCGCCATCCCGCTGGACCTCGGCACCGAGCGGTTCACGATCCTCGACAACCCCGGGCGGATGCTGCTGGTCGAGGCCGGCGCGGTGGACCTGTTCGCGGTCCGGACCGCCGACGGCGAGCTGGACGGCCGCTGGAACTTCCTGGGCCGGGCCGAGGCGGGCACGGTGCTGGCCTGCGGGGTGCGGTCGGGGCCACGCCACGTGATCGTGGCCCGCCCGGTGCCCGGCGCCGTACTCTCCGACGTCCCGGTCGCGGCTCTGCACGAGCTGCCCGCCGAGGCCGCCACCTGGCTGGTCAAGGGACTCAGCCGCGGCATCGAACTGCTGGCCCGGGCGCTGCCCGCTCCCCTGCCGCCCCGCCAGTTCGTCCCACTGCCCGGCAACGGGACGGCCGAGCTGGACGCGGGCCGCGCCGTGCGATCGGTCGACGGCGTGCGCTGCGTGCGCGTCGAGGCGGGTGACGTGGAGGTCGGCGGCAACGATCTGGTGCTCGGCGCGGGCAGCGACATCTGCCTGACCGAAAGGGACTGGCTCGTCGCCCGCACCAGGACCCGGCTGCGGACCCGCTCGCTGCACTCGGTCTTCGACGAGGGCCTGCTCTGCGAGTTCCTCGCCGCCCACGCCGTCCGGCTGCTCGACACCGTCGACGAACGCCTCGAACGGCGGCGCGAGGAGGAGCGCGCCGCCCTGACCGGCCTGCGTGAACGCGAGAGCACCGTGCTGACGCAGGCCGTACGGAGCTTCGACGCCGTGCTGCGGGACACCGAGGTCCAGGTGAAACTGGCCGACGTGGCCAACGATCCGCCCGCGCTGGCCGCGGCCCGGCTGGTGGCGGCGCACCAGGGGTTCGAGGTCCGGCCGCCGGTGCGGCGCGGCAGCCAGGACCGCCCGGTGGGCGACCTGCAGGCGATAGCGCTGGCCTCCGGCGTCAGGACCCGGCTCGTACGGCTGGACGGCCCGTGGTGGACGCAGGACCTGGGGCCCATGGTGGGCAGCAACTCCGCGGGCCGTCCGGTGGCGCTGCTGACCATGGGACGCGGCTACGTCATGGTGGACGACGGCGTGCTCACCCCGGTCACCGCGGCCGTCGCCCGCAACCTGGAGAACCGGGCGCACGTGCTGTACCGGCCGCTGCCCGCCTCGATCAAGACCGTCGGCGCGCTGCTGCGCCTGGGGCTCCTCGACAGCGGCAACTACCGTGACCTGCTGCGGTTCGCCACCATGGGGGTGCTGGTCGCGCTGCTCGGACTGCTCGTCCCGATCATGACGGGCAAGGTGCTCGGCGTGTTCACGGTCCGGGCCGAACTCGACCTCATCGTGCAGGGCTCCCTGGTGGTGATCGGTTCCGGGTTCGTGATCGCGGCCCTGTCGGTGGTGCAGAACATCGCGGTGCTGCGGGTCGAGAGCCGCACCACCTCGGCCCTGCAGTCGGGCCTGTGGACCCGGCTGCTCTCCCTGCCCGCCGGGTTCTTCGCCCGCTACTCCACCGGTGAGCTGGGCACCACGGTGCTGGGCATCAGCTCGGCGCAGGAGATGCTCTCCGGGATGCTGACCACGGCCACGCTGGGGCTGCTCACCGGATCGGCCAACCTGGTCCTGGTCTACTTCTACGACGTGCGCCTGGCTCTGGTCGCCACCGGGCTCATGCTGTTCGGGCTCGGGTTCGCCATCGTCGCGGGACGGATGCAGCTCCGCTGGCAGCGGCAGTCCTACGAGCACGAGCGGACCATGTCGGCCCGGGTCTTCCAGATGCTCACCGCGATGCCGAAGCTGCGGGCCGCCGCCGCCGAGGAACGGGCGTTCGCCGAGTGGACGCGCGAGGTCACCAGAGGCCGCTCGCTGACCGCCTCGGCCCGTCGCATCCAGAACGCGGTGACCACGTTCAACGCCGGATTCCCGCTGGTCTGCACCGGGGTCGTGTTCGCGGTGGTGGCGGGACCGATGGCGGGCCAGGTCTCGGTCGCCACCTTCCTGCCGTTCTTCACCGCGCTCAGCCTGCTGCTGGCCTCCAGCCTCCAGTTCACCGCCGCCGCCGTCACCGCGATGGGCGTCGTGCCGATGATGGAGAACATCAAGCCGATCCTGGAGGCCCGGCCGGAGACCGACGGCACCAAGGCCGACCCCGGCGACCTGTCCGGACGGCTCGCACTCAGCCAGGTGTCGTTCCGCTACGGCCAGGACGGTCCGCTGACCCTGGACGGGGTCGCCCTGTCGATCGAGCCCGGCGAGTTCGTGGCCCTGGTCGGCCCCTCGGGCAGCGGCAAGTCCACGGTGCTGCGGCTGCTGCTCGGCTTCGAGATCCCACTGTCGGGCACCGTGCTCTACGACGGCCAGGACCTCGCCGAACTCGACGTCTCCGCCGTCCGCCGCCAGTGCGGGGTGGTGCTCCAGAACGGCGCGCTGCAGGCGGGCAGCATCCAGGCCAACATCGTCGGCAGCAGCATCCACACGGTGGACGACGCCTGGGCGGCGGCCGAGATGGCCGGGCTCGCCGACGACATCAGGGCCATGCCGATGGGCATGCACACCGTGCTCTCCGAGGGCACCAGCACGCTCTCCGGCGGCCAGCGGCAGCGTCTCATGATCGCTCGGGCGCTGGTCGCCCGGCCCCGCATCGTCTTCTTCGACGAGGCCACCAGCGCGCTGGACAATCCCTCCCAGAGCCGGGTCGCCGAGAGCACCCGCCGGCTCAACGCCACCCGGGTGGTGATCGCCCACCGGCTCTCCACGGTGGTGGCCGCCGACCGCATCGTGGTCATGGACGAGGGACGGATCGTCCAGCAGGGCACCTACGACGAACTACTGGCCGTGAAGGACGGCCTGTTCGCCCAGCTGGCCACCCGTCAGCTCTCCTGAGTGCGGCTCGACGAGGATCGGCGAGCCGCCGCGGCGCCGTGATCTCACCGATGGGCGGCCGGCTCTTTCCCCGGACGACTCTCAGGTGCCGAGCTGGCAGGTGATCGACGGGTCGGTGATGGCCGTGTCGTCGGCGAGCAGGAACGCCTTGGACAGGATGATCGACAGCATGCCGCCGTTCTCCTCGAAGGGCAGAAAGACCGAGGCGGCGTCGCGGTCGTGGCCGGGGACGATGCACAGGTAGGCGTCGTTGGGCTCCATCAGGATGTTGCCCGAGCCCAGGTGGATCTTGTAGGTCCGCCGGTCTCCGCGTACCCGCAGGAACCGGTCGGTCAGCTCGGCCCGGTCGGCGATCCTCAGCCGGGGCAGCAGCCGGGCGAGCGCGTCGCGCCGGGTGCCGGCGGTCTCGGTGAGTTCGCCGAACCCGTAGGAGTGCCAGTACTCCTCGTGCCCGGCGACGGCCTGCTGGTCGAGGCCGACCGAGGTGACGCCCACTGCCAGGTCGGCGTCGCGGAGCACCTCCGACAGCACCAGCGGCGGCACCTCGGTCAGCGGCACGCCCTCGTCACCGGCGAGGTCGTCGGCCCGGTGGAAGCGAATCCGCTCGCTGACACAGAAGGACGCGGTCCCCCACCCGTCGGCATCCGGGTCTCCCGTCACGTGCATGTACCACCGGGCCTGCCAGCCGGACAGCTCCCTGACGGCCTCGCCCTGGTCGCCGCCGCACTCGTAGTCCCAGTGTCCGATGGACGGCCCGCTCCAGCCGCGCTGGTTCAACAACGCCTTGGCCTGGCCGTAGCGGAGCGTGTGCCCGGTGAACCGGTTGGAGTGGACGCGGGTCCGTTCCTCGGCCGGGGTCAGCAGGTAGACCTCGCGGAACGCCTGCTTGTACGGCTGGCGGATGCCGTGCTCCAGCAGATGGTCGCGCCAGGCCCGCACGTCCTCGGCGGTCGCGTGGATCGGGTGCCAGAGCCGGACCGGGGTGTCGGGGTCCGGCCGGACGCGGCGGCCCTGCGGGTCGGTGAGTTCCCATCCGGAATCGGTCCGGACGGGGAGCCCGGCCGGGCCCTGGCGGGTCTGCCAGATGAGGTTCCTGGCGTACAGGCCGGTGAGCGGATGGTCGAGGAAGAACTCCGTCACCTCCGCCCAGCGCCAGAGCCGTTCCTCGATCAGCGCCCGCTCCAGCCGGAACCGCTCGGCGGGCAGTGCCTGTTTGAGCTCCTTCAGGGTGGCCTTGAGGACGGCGAGCTCGGGGGCCTGGCGGATCGCCTGCGGTGCCGACCTGACCGTCCGGCCGGCCGGGTTGACGAACTGGAGCGCGGGACCGTCGGCGCGGAGCCGTACCAGGCAGTCGCCGATCTTCTCCTCCCGCACCCCGTCCCGGCCGAGCCCGAAGGCGGGCACGGTACGGTCCAGCAACTGCTCGCGGCCCAGCCCCGCCTCGGCGGCCACCGCGTCCAGGGTGCGCGCCACGTTGCTCAGCACGGTCTTCTTGCGGACCTTGACCTGGACCCTGGCCAGGGCCGCGACCACCTCCAGCCCGCCCCGGCGGGCCAGCGTGTGCACCGCGGCGTTGGCGAGCAGCTCGCTGCGGCAGTTGGCGCCCGACCCGCCGATCCCGGTCCCGCAGGTCAGCGCGACGTCACCGAGGAGTGCGGCCACCCACGGCTCATCGATCAGCTCGCACGTCCACACCATGCCGCGTACCGGCACGGCGGTGCGCTCGTGCAGGAAGGCGGTCTCCCGCCCGTAGAGGTTCTCCTCCTGCCTCTCCCGGTGAGCCGCCACCAGGACGAGGATCTCGCGGACGAGGCCGGCGGCTTCGGGGGTCAGCAGCGTTTCCGCGGTCCTGAGCCATCTCTCGCTGGGCTTGGCGGATCGGGCGCTGTTCCAGTGCCGCAACAGGGGCAGGACCTCGGGGGCGGCCAGGCGCGCGCCGTACTCCTCGGCCAGCCTGCGGGCGACCTCGTCGCAGTCCCAGATGACGTTCCGCACCACACCGGCCGGGCCGTTCTCCGCGGGTTCGGTCAGCACGTCCTCCATCTGATCGTGCAGGGCGTCCCAGACCGGCCGGTGGTACTTCCGGAACCACCCCAGCGTCCCCTCCAGGATCTGGCGGCGTCCCCGGTAGTCCAGCCGCCGGATCGCGGCGAGCGGGAGCCGGTACAGCTCCGGATAGTCGGTGTGCCTCCAGGTCATCAGCGCGTCGGCGGCCATCCAGAGGAAACGGGCGTCCTCGAACGTCCATGGGGTGTCACTGTCGGCGGCCAGCCGGGTCATGCGCAGCACACGCTCGTCGTAGTGGTGGACCCCGTGGTGCCCGTTGCCGAGCCGCAGCTGCGCCCAGCGGCCGAACAGCCTCGGGTCGCTCTCCGCGTCGGGAAGCTCCCGCCCCGCCTCGAAGGCCGCGTCAAAGCGGGCGAAGATCTCACGGGTCGGTGCGTCCAGGTAGTGCATGACATAGCCGTGAGATCTAGGGAAGTCGTCGATGACGCCCATTCCTCAGCCCCCGACCAGCGGAACGAGCTTGATGAAGGACACCACCGGGTCGACGGTCAGGTCGATCATCTCGGACAGGTCGTCGATCTGACGCTCCCCGACGAGCAGCAGGAACCCGTTGCGGCCGAACGCCCGCTCGGCGGTGTCCGCCTGCCGTTCCCAGTCGATCCGCCGCTTCGCGCCCATCCGGTAGCCGTTCAGCTCCACCTCGGCGTCCTCGGGACGGACCAGCCCGTTGAACCGGGCGGCGGGGGCCGCGTTGTACCGGGCGACCTCCTCGCGGACCCTGAGCCGGACCAGTTCCCGCGCCGAGATTCTCTCCGGCAGGTCGGGGAGGGTGAACTCCTCTATCGGTTTTCCCGTCGCGGTCTCATCCCTGAAGGTGACCGTTGCCATCTGGCAGCTCCACAAATAATTGGAATCACTGTGATGGCCATCAGTAGCATTTCAATCCGACAGAAACCGATGTCACCGAACCGGGGGCCCGCCCGGTCGGCCCTGAGCACCACGTGGATGTCGCGCGTGTCATTCGTTACGCGAAGCGGCGGAGACCTGAATTCATCGCGGATGACGGGTGACCGAAAAAGCGGAACTCGGTGAGCCGGCCGTTAGAGTTCATGGATGCTGCTGACAATCCTTGGCGGATGCGGTGCGTGGCCGGGGGCGGGCCAGGCCTGCAGTGGTTACCTCGTGGAGCACGACGGGTTCAGGCTACTCGTCGACCCTGGATATGCGACGGTGCCGCGACTGCTGGAACGGATCACCGCCGATCAGGTCGACGCGGTGTTCATCAGTCACGGACATCCCGATCACTGTGCCGACCTGAACCCGCTGTTGCGGGCGCGGGCATTCCGTGATGACCCGCCGGCGCCGTTGCCGGTGTACTCGCTGCCCGGCGCCCTGGATGCGGTACTCGCGCTGGACCGCCCGGGGATGCTGACCGATGTCTATGTCCTGCACGAGTTCACCGCCGGCGACTCGCTCGGCATCGGCCCGTTCCGCGCGCGGACCCGTCTGCTGCCGCACTCGGTGCCCAATGCCGGCATACGGCTGACAGCGGGCGAGCGGGTGCTCACGTACACCGGTGACACCGGCCCGAGCCCCGATGTGGTGGACCTGGCGCGCGGCGCTGATCTGCTTCTGGCCGAGGCCACCTATGCGGACCGGGTCCCGGAGGATTCACGGCGCCACCTGTCGAGCGCCCGCCAGGCAGGCCGGCATGCCAAGGAAGCCGGCGCCCGACACCTGTTACTGACCCACCTGCAGCCAGGCACAGACGCCACAGCCGCGCAAGCCGCCGCCGGGGCCGAATACGACGGCGAGATCGGCATCGCCACTTCCGGTCTCACCGTCGATCTTTCCTGAGCAAGGCCTCCTCCGGCTTCGACCGCGTTTACGCCGATGCGACATGGGGTGCACGTCCACGATCGCATCGATCCTCGCGCGCATGACGGCCGGACCGCTTCGGTGATCGACCTCGATCGACATTGCAGGGGCGAATCGCTGTGCATGTCAGCCGGTACACCGGCACCATGTGTCCGAAGCTCTCGATCTCCCCCTGAGTGGAGCAGAGCCCACTCTCCTGTCGCTTGGCACGACGCGTACGGTTGTCATACGGACGCCCGCCGACGAGGAGCGAGAGAACTTCCGGTGAATGACGAGCTACCGCCCGAGCTGCTGAACAGCGATCCGAAGGGCTACGCCTGGCAGGTCTGGCACGATCGCACTCCGAAGCTGGTAGCGAAGATCAAGGACACGAATTCGTACGGTCCGAAAGAGCACGATGCGCTGGACGCGTTGCTCACCGAGATCTTCTCCGGGGTGATGGAGCCGCTCGGCGCGCAGGCCCATGATCGGGAGGTGTGGGCGGGCTGGGGAGCCGAGCACTTCGGAAAACCCTGGTCGGACGCCCCTTTCCTCTGGTCGGAGTCGTACTTCTACCGGCGGGTGCTTGACGCGGTCGGGTTCTTCGAGCCGGGACCGTGGCGGGGAGTGGACCCGTTCGCCCCTCTCAAGCGGGCCGAGCTGGCATCCCTCGACGACCTTGAGTGGCCGACGGCCGGCGCGTCCGGTCAGGCGAAGCTGCTGGCCGCGCTCTGGGGCAACCGCGCCGACCTGAGTTTCGCAATGGGCACCCTCACCGAATCGTCGAGTACCGAGCTGGTCTGCGACGACAGCGCGAAGATGTGGAACGCGCTCGCTCCCGGGGCCGAGGTCGTGGTGGTGGCCGACAACGCCGGGCGCGAGCTGCTCGCGGATCTGATCCTCATCGACCATCTCCTGGAACACGGACACGCGGCCTCGGTCGCTCTTCATCTGAAGCCGCATCCCTACTACGTGTCCGACGCGACCACCGCCGACCTCGCGGACACCCTGGACCGCCTGGCCGAAACAGACGGCGCGCCCTTCCACCGGCTCCGGCAGGCGACCGTGGACGGGAGACTCTCGCCGTACGTCCACGACTTCTACTGCGCGCCCTGGTCCTTCCGCCGGCTCCCCGCCGACCTCGCGGTTCTGTTCGAGCGGGCGTCGCTGACCATCATGAAGGGCGATCTCAACTACCGGCGGCTGGTGGGTGACCGGGCCTGGCCGGCCACCACCCCGTTCGCCGACGCGGTCGCGTACTTTCCCGGCCCGGTCGCCGCGCTCCGCACCCTCAAATCCGACGTGGTCGTCGGCATCCCCCCGGCGACCCTGAGAAACCTCGACGCGGACACCCCGGACTGGCGTGTCACCGGCGGCTACGGGCTCCTCCAGGCCGACCTCCGGGAAAGGGTGCCCGGGAGCGGTTCCTGACGCGGTTCCCGATGGCCTCGACAGGTGTCGTTGTAGCGCGCCCCGTCACCCCGGCCCGCCGGGCGGGCATCGACGGCGCACGAGAAGTCCCTACCCGCCACGGCGAGTGACCTTCGCACTTCGGTGTCTCGTCTCGGCCGCATGGATTTGTCGGGGGCGGCTGATAGACGTGCGTTGGAAGTCGTCCCGCCGCCGAGAGGAAACGCACCGTGAACTGGACCCTGGAAGTGGTGATCGTGCCGGTCTCCGACGTGGACCGCGCCAAGGCCTTCTACGCCGAGCGCCTCGGCTTCGCCGTGGACCACGACACCAAGGTCGGCGACGACGTGCACATCGTCCAGCTGACCCCTCCGGGCTCTGGCTGCTCGATCGTGGTGGGAAAGGGGCTCACGGACATGGCACCGGGCTCGCTCCGGGGGCTGCAACTGGTCGTCTCGGATCTCCACGCGGCGCGCGCCCGGCTCGTCGAGCGAGGGGTGGAGGTCAGCGAGATCCAGATCCTCGGCGAGAACCCGAATCCCGAACCGGACCCCCTGGACAACGTCGGATTCGTCTTCTTCAACGACCCGGACGGCAACAGCTGGGCCGTACAGCAGATATCCGCCCGAGGCTAGGAGATCCTGCCGGAATCCCGGGGCCTGCCGGGTCCGCCCGGACATCGACGGCCCGGCACCGGGCAGCCCTCAGATCCCGGTCATGGGGGTGGACAGCGGGTCCGGCCATGGCCCGCTACCCACTGGCCGCCACGTTCCCGACAAGGGAGCGGAGGATCGGCTCGGCGTGGGTCCAGAGCACCGCACCGCCGATTTCCGGCACCAGATGCCGTACGGCGCCGGGGATTCGGGCGGCGAGTGTCGCTCCCCTGTCCGGAGAGTGGCCGGTGTCCTGCTCGCCGTACCAGACGTCGACCGGAACGGTGATCCTCCCAAGGTCGAACGGCCATCTCCCCATGGCCAGTACAGTGTCACGGGCATAACCGGCCGCCCCCTGGGCGAACCCCTCGTCCAGCGCCCGGCGGTAACCGGCCCCGAAGCCGGGATCCCGATATACCGCCAGGTCGGAGGCCGGGCTCCCGGCCATGACCATGTCCCACATCGCGCCCGCGCCGAAGCCGGCGAAGAACTTCTCCGCCCCATCCGGATCGTGCACGGCCCTGTCGACGAGCCCGCGCAGCTCCGCGGGCAGCGCCTCGGTGAACTCCGGCGCGGCGATCTCGTCCGCGCCGGACACGATGGCCAGCGTCGCGGCGATCCCCTCGACAGCGCACGCGAGCGCGAACGGCGCACCCTGCGAGCTGCCGACCACCGCCGGGGATCCCAGCCCGCGCAGCCCGGCGAGATGGCGGACATCCTCGGCGAAGTCGGCGAACGTCCGGCCGGGCGCGGGTGTCGAGGCGCCGAGTCCCGGACGGTCCACGGAGACAAGACGTACTCCGAGTTCATCGACGGCATCCGTGCCGAAACCGAGCCACCGGCTCGTGGCCGCCCCGGGACAGAGCAGCACCGGAATGCCGTCCGGTGCGCCCCACTCGGCCCAGCCGAGCAGCCGCCCATCGGGGAGCCGGCTCTCACCGAGCCGGACAGGATCGTCGATACGCACACTCATAGGCCCCATATTTGCCGCAGGCAGCCCATATCCGCACCGGATTTTCGTCCCCGGCGGGGCCGCGCCGGCTTCGGACCGTAAACCCCTCCCGAACCCCGCGAACGCGGTTGCCGACACCGCCAAAGGAAGAAGTGGCCTGCCCGCGCCTGGCTCCTTCGCCCGGCATCGGTTCGGTGTCGGCCGCTTGATGTAACATACATTGTTACAGACAAGGAGGACGATGGCTGCGAACAGCCGGCTGACGATCGCCGTACACGCTCTGACCTGGATCGCGCTCGCCCAGCGGCGCGGGCAGGAGTGGCTGACCTCGGAGCAGGTCGCCGCCAGCGTCAACACCAATGCGGTGATCATCCGGCGCAGCCTCGGCGATCTGCGCCGGGCGGGCCTGGTGGAGGTCCGTCACGGGGCCGGGGCCGGCTGGAGCATGGCCCGCGCACCCGAGGACATCACCCTGCTCCAGGTGTACGACGCCGTGGAGCGAGAACCGCTCTTCGCCATGCACCACACCGAACCCAACCTGGAGTGCCCGATCGGCAGGGGCATCCGGCCCGTGCTGGGCGTGGTCTACGAGCAGGCCGACCAGAGCCTGCGCCGCGAACTCGGTCGCACCTCGATCGCCGATGTGCTGCGGGGCTGCCTGTAGGCGCGATGACGCGCGCCTTCAGTAGCAACAATGTTTGTTCCAGCAACACGGAAGGATCTTCGCCGGTGAAGGACAGCCGATGCCCGATCGTCGAGCTCAGGCAGTACACACTGCACGAGGGGGGACGTGATGTGCTGATCGACCTCTTCGAGAGGGAGTTCATCGAGTCCCAGGAGGCGGCGGGGATGACCGTCATCGGCCAGTTCCGCGACCTCGACGCTCCGAACCGGTTCGTCTGGCTGCGCGGATTCCCCGACATGGAGCACCGGGCCGAGGCACTGCGCTCCTTCTATGGCGGTCCGGTCTGGAAGGCGAACCGGGATCGGGCCAACGCGACGATGATCGACTCCGATGACGTGCTGCTGTTGCGTGCGAGAGAGGACTTTCCGGCATCGGCGCGGCCTCCGGTCGGCGACGCCGCGCCGCCGTCGATCGTCACCGCGACGATCTACCACCGCGACCGGCCGTTCGACGACGCCTTCGCGGGCTTCTTCGACCGCTCCGTACGACCGGTGCTGGCCGAGGCCGGAGCACGGCCGCTGGCCTGCCTGCGAACCGAGTACGCCGAGAACACCTTCCCCACCCTGCCGGTCCGCACCGGGGAGAACGTCTTCGTGTGGTTCTCCCGGTTCACCGGTCCTGACGATCTCGCCGATCACCAGGACCGGCTGGCCCGCTCGCGCACCTGGCGTGATCGGGTGCTCCCGGAACTGTCGGAAACGCTCACCGGCACTCCCCAGCGGCTCCGGCTGGCGCCCACGGCACGATCACTGCTGCGCTGAGACGCGGTTGCCCCCGGGTCAGGCTCAAGCAGGACACGCGTGTGACGTGGGGCGCCTGGTAGCGTTCGCGAACGGGTGTGTCCGCATGTCGTCCACCCGGACCGATCGAGTGGAACGGGACCTGCGATGAGCCCCGAGTCGACGCCGCGCCAGGCGATCGCCGAGCACATGGTCGAGATTCCCGCCGGGAGCATCTTCCTGCGGGACGAGGGCACGAAGGCGATCTGGAAGGTCGAGGTCGGGGCCTTCTGCCTGGCGCCGTATCCGGTGACCCGCGAGCTGTACCGCGCCGTTCGAGGCGAGGCGCCCGCGAGCCCGGCGGGGCCGCGGACGCCGGTGACCGAGGTCTCCTGGCTGGACGCCGTCCGGTTCTGCAACCTGCTCTCGCGGGCGACGGGGCTCGAACCCTGCTACGCGATGGGCGACGACCCCGACGGCCAGGACGTGGTCCACGACCGGGAGGCCGACGGCTACCGCCTCCCGTCCGAGGCGGAGTGGGAGTACGCGTGCCGGGCCGGGACCTCCGGCGTGCGCTACGGGGAGCTGGACGAGATCGCCTGGCACCGCGGGAACTCCGGCGGCGAGGTGCACGACGTCGCGACCAGGGCGCCGAACGCGTGGGGCCTGCACGACATGATCGGTAATGTGTGGGAGTGGTGCTGGGATGTCTACGATCCCGAGGTCTACGGTCCGTACCGGGTGTTCCGGGGCGGCGGGGTGTACGACCACCCCCGAGGATGCCGGGCGTCGTGCCGCCGCAAGAGTCACCCGACCTTCCGCATCGACGACCTGGGGTTCCGGCTCGCCCGATCGCGGTGAGTGGGCGCCCCGCTCGCCGTCCATATCCTGAGGACAAGGCCTGCCGTTCGTGACGCCGCAGCGGCTTGATGAGAAGTCGCTCTCCTTGGGGGCAGCGGAGTCACAACGGGCAGGTCTTGCCCTTGATGAGCCCCACACCGGCCTTGATCTGGGAAAAGTCCCAAGGTCGGGGGTTTGCGGCTCGACCTGAGATGGGCACTCTCACTCCTGCGGCCGGTTGTCCGGGGCCGGGGATTCCGGCCTCGACAGGCGTTCCCTCGGCGTCCCAGCACGGAACGGACCGCGTACGGAAGGTCGGGTAACCGTCACCGTCCGGAACGTGAGACGCCGGCGCGAAGAGGAGAGATCATGTCGAACCCGCCGCTTCCCGAGGAAGCAGTCGCCATGCTGAAGAGGCCGAATCCGGCCGTCATCACCACGCTCCAGTCCGACGGCCGGCCGGTGTCCACCGCCACCTGGTATCTCTGGGACAACGGCCGGATCCTGGTCAACATGGACGAGGGCCGCAAGCGGCTGAACCACCTACGCGACGACCCCCGGGTCAGCCTCACCGTGCTCGACGAGGGCAACTGGTACACACATGTCAGCATCATCGGGCACGTCGCCGACATACACGCCGACAAGGATCTGACCGACATCGACCGGCTGGCCCAGCAGTACCTCGGGAAGAAGTACCCGCAGCGGGACCGCGGCCGGGTCAGCGCCTGGATCGAGATCGACCGCTGGCACGGCTGGGGCAAGCACAAGGACAGCGATCAGCCCGGCTGACGTCCACCCGGCCATCGAACGGCTGAGAGTCGGCAACGATCTGAGATGACAACGCGAAGGCCGGGCACCCGATTCACCTCGGTGGTCCCGGCCTCTCGGTTGAGCTACACCGGCTCGCGCCGGTGACGGGATTCGAACCCGCGACCGCCCCATCAGAAACCGTTAGCGACATGATGCGGCGGGACCGCGCATTTCAGGTGGTGCTGCCGCCGCGCCCGCGGCTGAGCAGCGCGGCGATCGGTACGGCCGCAACCAGGCCGCTGAGCAGCACCGCGGCAAGCGCTCCCAGGACTGCCTGCTGGTTGCCGAAGGCGATGCCGACGGCGGCCAGCGCGGGCCCCGCGTTGCGCACCGCCGCGACGCCCCCCATGGTGGTGCGGCGCACCGGCGATCCCGTGGCCAGCAATGTGCCGGCGGTGAACGCGGCGACGGACAGGACGAACCCCGCGAGCAGCGCGCGTGAGCCGAGCAGCGCGACGACGTCATGCCAGCTGCCCAGAAGCATGCCCGCCAGCACGATCATGAACGTCACGTTCGACACCTTGACGGCGACGGGATGCCACGATAGCGCCGTGGGCGGTGCGTAGCGGCGCAGAACGAGTCCAACGGCGAACGGCACAAGCTGCAGGACGGCCACGGTCCGCACCAGCGCGGCGACATCGAGGGAGACTCCCCCGCCGACCTCGGCCGCGGTGAGGATGGCGTTGGCCGTCGGGCCGAAGGTGATGCTGCCCGCCGTGGCGAGCAGCACCTGCATCGCCGCGCCCGCGACCACGTCTCCGTTCTGCACCATGCCCAGCTTCGCCCCAAGCGGCCCGCCCGGCGAGGACGCGACGAGCACCAACGCTATGAAAGGCGCCGTGGACAGGCCGAACAGCGCGGCGACCCCCCAGCCCAGCAGCGGGATGACCACCAGGTTGGCCGACAGCGCCAGCAGGAGCAGCGGGAGATCGGCCAGGATGGCGCGCAACGCGGGCAGTGTGGCTCCGAGACCGGCCGCGAACATGGTGGTCGCGATGAAGATCACGGTGACCGCGTTGGTCACCAGATGCAGCGTTTCCATGCGCCCCTCCCGCCCCGATAGCGACCGTCCCCGGGCGGAACCCGTCGCCGTACCTCAGCCTTCGAGATCGCCGAGCCAGCGCAGGGCGCGCAGTCCAGGCATGAAGCAGTACTCGCCGCCACGTACGACGACGAACTGCGGCAGCGACGGCAGGCGCCGCCGGACCGGCCGCCGGGGGATCGTGAAGTCACCCAGGCCGTCGTTGGATCCGACTATGGGATCTCTCGCGTCGCCCGCGCCGAAGAAGACGCCGTCGTTCATCCATTGCGACTGGACGAACTCGAACTGCCGCCCGAGGTGCGCTCCGACGAACGTGAACATCAGTCCGCGGTCGGCTCCGTCGTCTTCCAGGACCCCGTCGGGTAGCAGCGGACCGTACGCGGTGCCGCGTCTGATCATCCGGTGCAGCCTCGGCGCTCCCGCCACCGCGGCGTCGCGGGGATTGGCCCGGCGGATGTGGCTGCCGCAGGGAGTCGTGAACCCCACCGGATCGTCCTGCTCGTAGATGAAGCTGTTGTTGCGGCCTCGGTCGGCGCCGAGGTCGGGGTCGTCGTGCTGCGGGCTGAGCGCCAGCGGCGCGCCACTGCGCCAGCGTCCCATGATCTTCGCCGCCAGCAGTTCCTCGTCCTCGGGACCGCTCGAGTTGTCCCTCAGGTACCGCCGGAACACGGCGACGCGCTGGTGGAGCTTGCGGAAGGCCACGAAGGTGCCGTTACGGCCCAGCACCTCGGGCCCCAGGGCCTGGACGCCGCCCATCTCGTCGCGGTAGCCGAGCACGAACTCGCCGGCCTTGAGCGGCGCCTCCAGCTTGTTCGACCCGGCGATGCCGCTGCCCTCGACAGCCGGATGGCTGATGCCGTCGCGGTAGCCGAAGGGCTCGGTCTCGCCGGGCAGCGCGTAGCAGTCCTGCCGCCAGATCGCGGCCACGCCGGGAAGGCCGCGATACGCCGGCCGGGCGCGGTCGATGGCCGCCTCCAGTCGCGCGCTGTCAGGCGCGAGCGCGGTGAGCACCACGTGGACCTCGGACGTGCCCAGCGGTGCTTCCCAGTTCTCGGGGGCGCTCTCTCCGGTGTCGCCCAGCACCTTCGCCCGTGCGACCATCCCCTGCCGGAACTCCCAGGGGAACGTCTCCAACGACTCCCGCGGCACTCCCAGGGCCTTGAGGCCGTGATAGGTGACCGCGACGCTCACCCAGGCCTCGCCCAGGGGACTCATCGAGTCGGCGGCCGAGGTCACCACCGCGCTCACGCGCCGCATCAGCTCCCGCCCGTGCGCGCGGTCGTCGATCCGGAACAGGATGTACGTCGCGGCGTACGGGGTCGGGCGAGGGCTGAGAACCCCGCGCTGGATGTCGTCGAGTTCGAGCGTGACGTGCGTTTGCCCGGTCACGAATACCTCCTTTTCCGTGGGACTACTTGAGCGAGACGAGGTTTCTCCAGAAATTGCGCAGGCTCTCGTCGCCGCCGAACAACGAGCTGAAGATCGTGGAGTCCGCCAGGAGAATGTCGCCGGCCCGCTCACCGCGCGGGGGCATCCATAGGAACATGTTGAACTCGGTGTTTCCGGCCTCCGTGAACGGGTGCGGCCTGGACCTGTCGACCGGTTGCCTGCCCAGCACATGGATGACGTCCGGGTCGTCGGTCGTCACGGCGTAGTGCGGCAGGTGCATGTGGAAGTTGAAGGTGGTCACCCCGTCCAGCCACCCCTTGGTGTCCAGATCCCCGGTGATGGACAGCGGGGCGATCTTGCCTGGTTCCCGCACCGCGGGGCGCAGCCCGTAGCGGTTCTCGACGGGCACTTCGAGCCCTTCCATCAAGGATCGGGTGTACCTGCCGAACCGCTGCTGGCGGGGGACAAGCGGGTCGCCGTGGTGGTGGTACTCGACGTCGCGCACGGCCAGGTCCTCCGAGGCGCCGACGTCGTGATGCGGCCCCAGGACCAGGCAGGTTCCCTCCCGGCTGAGGAACTCGCGCAGTGCCTCGATCTCCTCGGGCGCGGCGTCCTGCCCGGTGATCATGTGATCCAGCCCGAACACGAACAGGGTGTCGGTGTCGGCCAGCACCCGGTCGTCGAGCGGAGTCTGGAAACCGGCTTGGTCGACGCGCTGATAGACCGGCACGGGGTGCCCGGTGGTCTCCTCGACGAACTGCTGGAACGGCACCCAGGCCCAGAAGAACAGCTCCAGCGTCCCCGCGATGCCCTGCTGGAACCGCATCGGGTCGGACCACTTCGGTTCCTCGTAGGCGGGCCAGGCCACGCGCCGGACCTCGGTCATCGTGGAGAACCGGTTGTCGAGCTCGGCCGGGTTCCTGCCGGCCTCGGCTGGATAGCTCCATGCGACGTAGATGCTCACCCGTCGCCGGCCCGGAGTGTATTCGCGCGGCACGTGGTTCTGGTTGTAGGTGCGCGCGGTCCTGAATTCGTTCATTTCATCTCCGATCTACAGCGGGACATGCGGGGGCCCGATATCACTGCAGCTGGTCGAGCATCTCCGAAAGGGCGCCCTTGATTCGCAGAGCCTTTTTGATCTCGTCGGCGGTGACGTACGGATATTCCCCGTACTCGATGAAGCTGGGGCAGTGGTGCTCGCGCACGAACCTGATGAACGCCTCCGGGTTGGTTCTCCAGTCTTCGGGAAAACCCTCGAGATTCTCGAAGGCCGTGCTCACTCCCGCCCTGCTGAACAGCATGATGGCGTCTTCGGTGTATTTGTCGAAGTCGGTGTCGAATATGCCCTGGTACATGAAACGCGTGTCGTCGTCGAAGAGCACCCAGCGCAGATAGTGCAGCTTGAGCGGCGCGAGGAGGTTCGAGTCGCCTTCCAGCGCCTTGGCCAGCGTGTAACCGTAGTTGCGTATCGCCTCGGCGCGGCCTGGCTTTACCTTCGCGATGATGGTGAACCCGTAGCACGCCGGGGTCCTCGGAAATACAGGGCCGTATTTTCCCTGCTCGAGATGGTCGGTTTCCTTGGGGATGACAACCGCCTGCGGCTTGATTTCCATGCCGGTTCCTCCGTCGTTCGGCGCGAGAAATCCCCACACTACGACAAAGAGGTATAAATACGGTCATGTAACCACATTGGACACCACTGCATTCGACCGCATTTGGGGTGATCGTCTTTTGCGCTCTCGCGACTGTCGCCGCGTCGTCTCGCACACCGTGCGCCGGCCGGTCGGCATCGCCGAGAAATCCTCGACCTTCAAAACCAAGGGCTCGCCGAGAGCTTCCAGTCAGGGCTGCGTCAGGCGGCCAGGAGGGGAGATCCCTTGGACCTGGAGACCGGCCTGGCCATCACAACAGGAGTTCGACGCCACAAATTAAAGATCAGTAAAAGTGGAAGTAACCGTCACCTGCGCACCGGGAGGTGCGTTCATGACATTACGGGTGATCAAATCGGCACGCACCCTATTTTCCGGTCACACTCGCCGCCACCTTCGACCTCGCCGCGGTCCGGAGGCCCCGATGCCGGATCCGACCGGACCCGTGGCAGGGAACGGCCAGGCCCTGTCCGCCAACAGGTTAATTTTCTTCTGTGAGTGATCCATAATATCGCCATGAACGCGCGTTTTGCCATTTGGGCGGCAGTAGCGGGTGTGACCTCCGTAGCGATCACCATCTATGTGCACGTCGGCCTGGAGGCCGCGGACCAGATATCCAGTTCGGCCGGCCTGGTGGTCGCGTTGCTCGCAGCCGCCCTCACATTTGATCAGGTCGCCACACAACGGAAAAAAGGGGTGGTAGTAAACCCTGAGGCGCCGGCGATTCCGGAGGCGAGAAGATTCATTGAGGACCTGCGCCGGCTGCGGGGAAACTCCTCATTCAAAGAGGTCGGCGCACATATGGGGCGTCATTCCAGCTTCCTGGCGCGGCGCCTCGTTCCAACCGGGCCGTTGCCGTCGCTGGAGTTCGTCAGGGCCTACACCTCGGCGTGCGGGGCCGACCCTGCCCCCTGGGTGGACCGCTGGTCGGCGCTGGCTCGGGCCACCATGGCAGCGGCGCCGTCCAGGCGGAAGAAGTCGGTGCACGCCGTGGCGAGGATCACCGTGCTGGCCGCAGTAGTGATCGCCGGGGTCTGGGTGACGGAAAAAGCCCTGCCGACCCGCGCGAAGCTCGATTCCTCCCCGGTCATTCCCACCTCGTCTCCGGCGGCCAGCCCGGCGCCGATAGCTTCCGGACGCGGTTTCCCGATGAACATCGAGAGCATGACTATGCGCATCTTCTCGGGGGACTGGACCCAGACCGTCAGTGGCGACATCGAGGTCTGGTCGAACCTCACCTGCCCGTCAGGGGTCACCACGTACTGGATGGCCCTGCGGCCGATCGGCACCGTCGCGCAGTTCACCTGCAACTCCTGGCAGCACCACAAATGGGTCGATGTCCCCGAAGGGTTTTATCACTTCGAGATCTGGAAACAGCGTGACGGCCAGACGATCACTGGGAACGCAGTCGTGCACACCAGCGTGCCCATCACCTTCCACCCCAAATCCAATCCGTCGACGCTGAAGCCTTCGGCGGGAACCCTGCAGGAACCCATCCCCTCCCCACCCCTCCGACAGCCAGTCGATGAGTAACTCCCCCATGCTCGCGCGTCGAACGCTCCTTTCCGGACAGATCCGGACGAAGCAATCAGGAAGCGAGGACACAAATCACTAGACATCACAAAAAGGTGTTTCATCTATCAGAGAAGCCTTTCCTGAGCCGCGAAGACACTGCCGCTCGGGGAGGGGGACACGATTTTCGGCCAGGCTTCGGCTCCCCCCGCCTGCACACACAGTGTGTAAGCATTGATGACTCACTGTTGCCGCCGGAGGCGGGATCAGCCATGCGCGCCCGCCTCGCCTGCGCCGCCATCTTGGCCACAGCCGTTCCTGCCGCCCTGCCCGCTCCTGATGCCCTGGCATCCCCGGCCGGCCCAGTGGAACCGGGCATCTACGAGATCGTCAACGCCAAAGGACACTGCCTGCGCGGTGAGGGCGGCTTCAACTCCAAAGCGCTGATCGGCGCGTGTGACACCAGGTGGAAGGTGCCCCGCAGCGCCGAGCGCGACAGCTTCGTCATCACGCACACGACGACGGCGAACTGCCTGGACCGCGCCCTGGACGGCCGGCAGTGGACCCTCAGGCGGGGGTGAGCGACGGCTCCCCTGCTGCTCGCATCGCCTCACGATCGAGGTCTGCCACAACGCCCCTAAAGCACCCGATACCGCCCTATTAACCACCGATATTGCGGAACCCCCTCCCAAATAAGCGTTCATGCCGCACTATGCGCACCTGCGGGAACCTTCGGGCCTCGCTGACATCCAACCTCGTACACGCCCGACGTCCATTCACCGGACGCGAGCCGTACTCCCCGATGTTGATGAAGGTGTCGTGATCATGACGTCGAATGTGACGCGGTTATATCAGGCGGTGCTGCGCGACCCCACCCCTCCGATCTCGATCCGGCTGCGCCGCAGCTTCTCCGACTGGGTCGTACGGAAGGGGTTCCCGCCGCCGAGCGCCGCGGTGGTGAAGGACGAGGCCGAGGCCGGCGGGGCCCGGCTGGTGATGGAGCGGCGCGGCGACTGCGGCCGTTACACGCTGGACGAGCCGTACGGGCAGGGGCGCCTGCGGACCCGGGTGACCTACACCGAATCGACGCCGAACATGACCGGATGGGTGGTCGTCACCGTGGAGCAGCACGGGGGACCTGACCCGGCCGCGAGGCGGGAACCGGACCGGACCGGGAGACGGAGCGCGAAGCAGCGCGGGAAACAGGGAGCCGAACAGCAACCGGAACCGGCGATGGTGAAGGCGCCGGGTTTCCTCCCCGCGTACCTGAACACCGCGCGAATCAGTGACGGCGCCGTCCAGGTGGAGGGCGCCGCGGTGCTCCTCACCGAGGACGACGTGCAGCGGTTCGTCTCCGTGATGACCGAGCCCCGACGCCGGGTACCGATACTGGTCGTCTCCGCAGACCCTCGCGACCCCGAGATGGCGCGGGAGCGCGCCGATCATCTGGCCGACGGCGTCGCCGGCGCGGGCCTGGTCGTACGGCTGGCCGACCTGCGCGCCCAGGACCGGTTCAACGAGGCGATGGGCCCGGAGCTGGGCGTGTTCGGCGGGGCGATCCGCACCTACTTCGCCCCCTTCGATCCCGCCGGGGAGCACTATCCCCGCCGGCACCCGCCCATGGGCGACGCCGCGATCCGCGGCCGGGGCGCCGCCGCCCTCGACCGGATCGTCGACGGGGCGATCGGTGAGACCGCACATCGCAAGGTCCCCGACGACGTGCGGCGCACGCTCGATGTCGTCCACCGCGTACTCGCCGGACGGGCCGAACTGGGCGAGATCGCCGACGCCGCCGCACCCCGGCCCTCGAAGGTCGATTTCGCCCGTGAGGAGATGCGGCGGCGGATGATGGCCATGACCAGGCGTCCTACCGTCCCGAAGGCCGAAACCGTCACCCCCGCGGAGGCCACCGTCGAGGTCACCGCGGAAACCACCGCGGAGGCCACGAAGGCGGCCGGGGGGACCGTGGAAACCGGGCCGGTCTCCGCCGCGGCGGAGGTCGCCCAGAGTGTCGCGGACCTGGTGGTCAAGGAACTGCGCGGGGAGTTGGAGACGGCGCTGGGACTCGCCACCTCGTCGCAGATCGCGGGCGACTCCGGCCAGGTGCTCCGCGAGATCCGCGTGCTCGGCGCGCACCTTTCCGGCCTGCGTGACATCGTCGCGGAACGGCGCGGCGACGGGCCTGCCACCGAGACGGAGAAGAACCTCCGTGACGAGCACCGGCTGCTCAACGAGGAGTACGCCGAGGCCGTCACGAGCGCCAGGAAGCTCGCCGAGCGGGTCCGCTGGCTGGAGCGCAGGCTCGCCGAGGCGGGCCAGCCGGTGTACGGGGTGACCGAGGGCGATCCGGTGTTCGAACCCGGCGGCCTGGTCGAGGTTCTGGCCAAGGCCCGCGAGAGCCTGCATCACATCGGTGTCGGCGACACCGACGGCGCCGCCGCCCGGCTGGACCTGGAGCATCACATCCAGTGCCGTACCTGGGCGGCGAAGGCATGGGACGCGCTGCGCGCCCTGGACGACTTCGCGGGGGCGCGGTCCGGCGGGAGGTTCGCGGGCGGCTTCTACGACTGGTGCGCCGGTGACTCTCCCGGCCGCCGCACCATCCCCACCGGGATGCTCTCCATGCGCGAGTCGAAGAGCGTGGTCACCCGTGCCAAGTTCAGCGCCCCCCGCAGGTTCGCCGTCCCGCCCGAGGTGCATCCGAGCGGGCAGGTCCTGATGGAATCGCACATCAAGCTCCGGTCCGTCGGGTACCCGGCCCCTCGGATGTACTTCCACGACGACTCCGCCGGCACCACCGGCAGGATCTGGATCGGCTACCTGGGCGAGCACCTCCCCAACACCCGTACCAACTGACCGGGAGCTCAGCCCGCCGGGGCCGGCTCGGCGTCCGACCCGAACCGCCGCCGGTAGGCCAGCGGGCTGAGCCCGGTCTGCCGCCGCATCCGGGCGGGGGGCCGTTACCCGGCGGCCGGTTTCCTGGCCGCGAACCGCTCGATGGTGCCGAGTTTGAAACGCTCGTGCCGCTCCACCGCGAATCCCATCTCGCGCACCCCGATCAGGGGCCGGCGGCAGTAGTGCTCGCCGGCCGCCGGCACGCTGAAGAGGTCGACCAGCCGCTGCCCCATTCGCAACGGCCAGGACGACGAGGCCACGTGGTCGGCCAGGAGCAGCAGGCCGCCCGGTTTGAGCACCCGGGCCATCTCCTCCAGCGCCGCCCGCTCGTCGGAGATGCCGCAGAGTGAGAACGTGCAGACGACCGTGTCGAAGCGCTCGTCGGGAAAGGTCAGTGCGCGCGCGTCGCCCTGCCGCAGGTCGGCCGCCCGGCCGAGAGTCTCGGCCCGGCGCCGGGCCCCCGCGAGCCTGGCGGCGCTCCACACCACCAGAACGGGAGAGCGTCGTGGTGGGAAAGAGTGTTGTGTTGAGAGTG